>CAYJTX010000133.1:0-4030 GCA_964372615.1 uncultured Bacteriovoracaceae bacterium
GCCCTGAGGTCGGTGTTCTGGGTGTCGAACATGCGGCTGGCTTGAGCGGAGGCGTCCCGGCCGGTCACGAAGTCTGATTGCGCGAGCAGGTGGGTCATGCCTCCCCTGAGCAGGCCGCTCACCGAGTTGCGGAGGGCCTTCGCCCGAAAGGCCTGAACCACCGCCGTCTGATCGGCCTTCTTCGGGGCGGCGGCCCCGGCTGTCTTGGGCGAGGAACCGGCCGGCGCCGACTTCGCGGCCTTCATCATGACGATCCGGGTGAACTGCTTCGGAACGAGTTCCTCCTGCTCTGGCTTCGGCACGAGCCAGACTGCCAGGGAGAGCAACCCGAGGGCTGCCAGAGCGGCGATCGTCGCCTTGCGGAACGTCTCGTCTTCTGGCGATTGCACCAGGGCGATGCTCGAATCCACGTGCTCGGGCGCCGCAGCGGGAGCGCGATTCCAGGAGTCGCGTGCCCGTGGGCGCCGGATCTCGACGCGAAGGGCACCGCCTCCCAGGTCGGCGCTGGCCTGGTTCGCCTCCAGGACGAGCTCGAGGCCGGCCTCTTCGTTCCGGAGGATTTGCGTGAGGGGCGCGCGGAGGTCGATGGCGCGTGCTCCTCGGTCGGTTGCTTCCAGAATCCAGCGAAACGGATAGCCGAGCGGAAGGGGGCTCCGTCCGTCCCAGAGCCGGGTGGAACGCGCTCCGCTGGCGACCGTGGTGACCAGAAATCCGTTCATTGCGCGTACCTCAGCTCCCGGAGAGTTTCGCGGATCTCGGATTTGAAGCTCGCGCGCTTGCGGTAGAGGTGGGGTTTGCGGGCGCGCTTGCCGGGGTCTGAAACCTGGCTGACGGAGTCGAGGGGGCGTTTGTTCATCCCCTCGACGACCTCGTCGTCGAAGTCGATGACCTTGGTTCGCTGGGATGCGACTGGTTGACTGGGATCGGTCCATCCCTCGATCGAGAGCGCGAGGCCCAGTCCGATTACGGCCGCGGCGATCTGCAAAGATCCCATTCTCACCTGCCACCTCTCCCCCGAAATCGACTCAGGGGCTTATAATTAATAATAATTAATATAATTAATAAAAGCAAATAAATTTATTGTGCGCTGTTAACAGCTTAAAATTAAACAAAATCGCCACCTCCCGGTCTGTCGGCGAGGTGGCGATTGCATCCGGCGCAGGCGGAAGGTGGAGGGTGGCGTTCTACCCCCCTGCCTTTGCCGAAACGGATGAAAACTCTTCTGCCCGGTCTCGAGCCAGGGTCGCGAGGAAGAGCCTGAAGAGCACTCCTCCGAGCACCGCCTGGCCCGTTTGCTTCAGATCCGAGCGCGCCTCGAGAAGGCGCGCGACAGCCTCGGCGCGGGCGCCGGCTTGAGCGAGAGAGACCGCCGTGAGCAGCTCGAGAGTGCCGGCCTGGACGAGCGCCTTCTCCGAGGCCTCCTGAAGATAGAACGCGACCTGTGACCAGCGCCGCGCCGTGACGGCGTCTCTCCATCGTGCGACCAGCCGTTCGGAGGGGTCCTCGGCCTTCGGGTCGGCGCCCTCCCAGTCGATGGACGCATCGACCTTCGCGAGCAGCGCGAGGTCGATCGGGTCGGGCCGGGGTGCGCTCGAGCCTCCACTCGCGAGTCTTTTGGCGAGGGACGGATTGTCGCCGAAAAAGGTGTCGGCGATCGCGCGGAAGGATTCGTCCTCGATAGCCGAGGTGGACGCGATCTCGAAGGCCTTGGATCGGATCTCCTGTCCCTTCTCTTCGAAGGGGATCACGATCGACCGAATGGACTCGTCGTAGGCCTGAAGCTCGGACTCGGGCAGACCCTTCGGGGCGGGCAACGCCTGAAGGCCGCGAGCCAGATCGAGGTAGGCGCTGGCCAGCTCGTTGAGGACTCCGGCTCGGATCCGCGCCCAGGGCAGCTTGGCCGCGCCAACGGCTACCGACTCGAGCTCTCTGAGCGCGTCCACGCGGTATGCGATGGTCCTCTCGCTCGCGCGCAGCGGGGAGACTCTTGCGAGCTCGGTTCGACACAGGCCGAGCGCGCGAGGAATCGCGGCGGAAACCCCGGGCAGGAGACTCATTCGGGAGATCGGATCGAGCTCGTCCCAGTGCGAGGAAAGAAGCCGGATCATCGAGAGCCTTTCCCGATACTCGAGGCGGTCGTCGGGTGACTCGAGGGCGAGAGCGGCGACAGCCCACGCCGCCCGATTGGCCTCTAGACCCTTCTTGGCGCGCTCCACGGCCCTGTCGCGCTGGCCTCGCGCGAGCTGTCTTCCGGCGAGCAGGAGGGCCTGGTGCAGATCGCACTCCGTTTCCAGGCCGGGAGAGCCGCAAAGTGCGGTCGAGGGAAGCGCCTCGGCAATCAGAGCGGCGTCGCCGGAGAGGCGGGTGAGGGCCAACGTCTTTCGGCGAAGGGCGGGTTCTTCCTCCCTGGGTCTGGCGGTGCGAAGCTCGGGGGAGAGGGTCAGATACGCGCGGTAATCGCGCGCCGCCGCCCCCAGCTCGTAGCGATCTTCCAGGATGGAGGCCCGCGCGATGAGCGCCTGTCCGGCCGAGGCGCCCGCGCCCGCGGTTCCGATGAGCTGAGTGAAGTACCCGGCGGCGCGCTCCCGGTCGACCGTCTCCAGCGCAGAAGCTCCGGCGAGCGAGAGGCAGTCGACGCGCTTCGGGCTCCTCGGGTGTCTCTCGAGAAAACGGTCCGTCCGGGCCATCACCGACTTGAATTTCCGCTCGCGATGGTCTCGCTCGATGAGCTTGTAGGCGGAGTCGGCCGAAATCTGGCGCAGGCGGTCCTTGAAGTCCTTCTCGGTCCAGCCTTCCAACGCGAGGTACCCCTCGGAGCGCTCGAGCGTCTCCTCCCAGAGGGAGGCCGCGACCAGGGTGTCGAGGACGAGGCGAGCCGCGCCGGTCGCGAAGCGCGAGCCGGGCATCTTCGATGCCAGGCGGTCGAGGCGCTCGGTCGACTCCCGGATCGCCTCGGCGAAATAGAGCGCCCGGGCCGCCTCAAACTGAAAATTCTCGGCGACCTCGCCGGTCGCCTGTACGTGGCGGTCGATCCACTCCACCCACTGCGCGAGGGAAGGATCGAGCTCGGGCCTGCCTCCGAGGTCCGCCCTGGGCTCCAGCTTTGCCGGAACGAGCCCGCGCGCGCGAAGCTCCTCGTACCGGCTAGCGATTGCCTTGAGGCTCGCGTCGTTCGCGCCGCCCGGGTCGGCTTTCGTTCCCGGGGCCACCTTCCTCAGGGCGCCCCGCTCGACGACCCAGCGGTAGTTTCGCGTTGCCTCGTCGAACTGTCCGATCTCAAAGAGCGTCTCGGCGAGGTTGTAATGCACCCGCGGAACGCGCGGATCCTCCTCAGGGACGATCTTCGTGAAGGCGCCGTAGATCGTCGCCAGCTTCGCGCTCAGTTCCCGAACGCCCTCGGCTCCCTTGTTCCTGAGGATGATTTCCTGCATCGCCGCCGCCGTGTCGGTGAGCAGCTTGCGGGCCTGTCCCATGGATTCGGAGCCCGGCTTTCGTCCGTAGAGCTCGACGAGATCCTGAGACGTGCGAACGACCTCGTCGAAGCGCCGGCGATTCTGCTGCATCTCATAGGCGACGATCGCGACGTCGACGTCGGCGTCGACCGCACCCGGGTGCGCCGGGCCAGCCACCGGCTGGTTTTTCCAGCGCTCGATCACCGCGGCCTTGTACGAGGCCAGAATAGCCTCGTGGCCGTGCGAGCGGAGGAGCTTGGAAAACCTCACGAGCATCCTGCCGAGAACCGGGCCGCTTTCGAGCCGCTCGAAGAAGGCGAGCGCTTCGGCCGTCGAGTACCGCGCCGGGTCCTGCTCGAAGCCGTCGAGGTAGAAGACCGTGGAGTCCAGAAGCATGTTCTCCCGAAACGCCAGGTCGGAGGCCGAAGAGGCGCCACGGCGGTCGTTGAAGTAGGTCACGTGCTTTCGGACGTAGCCGAGCGCCAGGTCGGCATTTCTCAGATTGTGGTGCGCCCATGCGAGCTTGTAGAGGGCGAAGGGGTGGTAGGGGCTTTCGACGACGGCCTCCACGCGAGCCA
>CAYJTX010000133.1:4040-8481 GCA_964372615.1 uncultured Bacteriovoracaceae bacterium
CGAGCCAGGTAGGGGATCGCCTTCGAGTGGTCGCCTTCCTGGATGGAAAAGTCGGCCAGCGCCATGTACGCCGGAATCGCCTCATCCGCCTCGGGGTACCGGGTCACGAGGTGCAGGTAGTCGCGCTTGGCCTGCGCCTTCTGATTGAGGTCCTCGTGACACTTGCCCCGGATGAAGATCGAATGGTCGATCTCCTCGGAGTGCGGGTATTTCGACAGAAGCCGGTCGAGGGTCGCGATCGCCGAAGTGAGGGTGGCGCGATAGGCGGCGAGGTCGAGCGAACGGCGAGAGTCGTGGGCCGCGGCGTGGGCGATGCGGAAGAGGATAGCGGACTTCTGGTGGTGAAACTCGGCGAGCTTCGCGAGGAGAACGGGCTCCTGCGAGGTACCGCGATACTTACCGAGCATCTGTACCAGGCGAGAGATGGCGAGGTCCTGGGATGCGATCGCGGCCCGGTCGACCGTGCGGTCCCGGCGCTCGGCCTTGATGTCGACGGAGGAGGCCGAGATCGGCGCTCCGGCGGAGGCGAAATTCAGGGAGAGGCCGGCCCAGATCGCCGCGCTCGTCGCAAGCCACCGGCCCATGTCAGTCACCCCTCACGACGGCGAGCTTGAAGTCCGTGTAGCCGTGAATCGCGGCAGAGGCCAGGACGGCCTTTACGGTCTCGTAGGGAACCCGGCGATCAGCCGACACGATGATCCTCGGATCGACCTTCACGTCGGAGTTCGACTGGGCGATCAGGACCTGGCGTTTGCGCTCCTTCTCGAGCGCCAGCGCGAGCGGGCGGCTCGTACCGTTCGGCCCGGCCGTCGCTGGGTCCAGTCGAAACGCGGTCAATGCCACTGCCGGCTGACCTTCGATGCTGATCGCGGTTTCGGTGATCTCGAGCTTGAGGGCTTCGAACGCCACGGGGGCCGCCTGGGCGTCGGGCAGCAGCAGCCCCTTCGCTGGGGAGAGGTTCATTCCTCCCGCCGTGTAGCTCTTGAGCAGGAACACCAGAAGGATCATGAATATGTCGGCCATGGAGGTGATCTGAAGGCTCATCTCGTCGTCCAAGGGCCGTCGTCTGCTGAGTCTACCGATCGCCATGTCAGAATCCTCCCAGCAGGACGACTGGAAAGGACTTGCGGGCGCTTTCCATGGATTTGACGATGTCCTGGTACTCGACATCCGGGTCGGCCGTCACGGTAGTGGCCTCCGCGGCCGGCCAACGCGACTTGATCGAGGTGAGCTGGGTTTCCAAGGAGGCGTAGTCCCTCGTTCCGCCCGGGCTGGCGGCGATCGGCAGGTTCCTCGTCTCCTTCCCGCTCACCTTCACGGCAAAGGCGCCGCCCTTCCTGAGCTCGAGCATCACCTGGACGGGGGGTGGAGTCCCTGGGAGTGCGCTTGCCCCCGCAGCGGCGACCCCGGCCTCGAGGATTCCGATCGATACGAAGGCCGCCGACGCCAGCATGAAGACGATGAGTACCGTGAAGCAGTCGATGATTGACGCCAGGTTCAGCTCAAAGTCCTGGCTTGAGTCGCCGCGAACTCTCGTGATCATGCGACCCTCCGGAGATGGCCGTTCGGGCGGACCTTCTGACGAGGGGCCTCCTCGACCGTCTCGGAGTCGGAGTCGTCCGCCCCGTCTTCATCGCGCGTCCTGGGATTCAGGGCCTCGCTCTCGGCCGCGTAGTAGCGTTGCTTCAGCAGATCGATCGTCCTGATGGCGGCGTCGTCGACGTCGGCGACGAGGCGGTTTGTCCGGCTGATCAGGAAGCTGAAGGCGACCATGCACGGAATGGCCACTGCCAGTCCGAGCAGCGTAGCGTTCATGGCCTGCGAGATGCCGGCGGCGAGAAGCGCCGCCTTCTGCTGCGCGTCGGCGTGCCCCACCGCCTCGAACGAGTGAATGAGGCCCGCGATCGTGCCGAAGAGGCCCAGAAGGGTCGCCACGTTCGCGATCGTCGCCAGGAACGACGTCCTTTTCTGAATTGCCTGCGTCGCCTCGCCGAGGGCGAGCTGCACGCCATGCTCGATGAGCGCGTCGGGCTGGTGCGCGCGCAGCAGGGCCTGCTTCGCGACCCTCGCGGCGGGCTTCGCCGTGAAACGGTCGCAGAGGGCGACCGCCTCCCCGAGCTTGCCGGCCATGACGAGGTCCGTGAGCTTGTCGAAGAAGCCCTGCGTATCCCGGATCGGGTAGGTTGAGTAGAGGGCGCGTAGCCGCTCGATCACGATTGCCGCGGCGAACGCCCCGGCGATCAGGATCGGCAAAACGTGCCAGAAGCTGGTTCTCAGGAAATCGATCATGCCACCCATCGTTTTCCTTCCTTTCTAGAAGACCGTCCTCGGCTGATAGTTGACGACGATCTTGTCGGTCGCCGACAGCGTCAGCACGAAATTCAGGTCCGTGATCGTGAGCACCTTGCCGCTCACGACGTACAGATTCGGGTCCACCGTCAGGGAGCTTCCGTCCGCGTGGACCACGAGAACAATCATGTCCTCCTCGCCGGTCGGGGCGCGCGCGAGGGTGAAGGTGCTCTTCTTCGCGATGATCGACTGGCCGATCGCGTCCAGGATCGGGGAGTAGTCCTCGGCGGCGAGATTCAGGGCGATCGACCCGTTGCCGACGAGGTTGCCGAGCGCGAGGTAGCGATCGCCACGGTCGACGGCGTGGGTCTGAATCGCGCCGACTGCAACGTCCTCCTGGGCGCGCGCGGTTTGGAGCTGCTGGATCGAGGCGCCCGTCAGTGGAACGATCGAGGTGATGAAGTAGTTAGGATCGCTCCCGGTTCCCCCGTCGAGGGCGATGAAGAACGAATCGAGCCGGTCTTTCGCGTCCTGAACGGGAAGGAGGAGGTCGGGACGCGCGCAGAGGCTGACCGTATAGGTGTAGCCGTCGATCGTCTTGGAGTCGCAGGTCGTGCCTTCCGACCCGTACCGGCAGTTGTTGCCGGGGTCGGAGCAGCAGAACCCGTTCATCCCGGTGATCGGCCCGGCGCCGTTCTGGGCTACGAGCGAGGCCTGGTCGCAGCGATACCTCGACTGGGGTGAGAAGCCCGGCGGCACGGGCGAGGGGAGCGCCATCGTCTGGTCTTCCTCGTCCGAGACGAAGATGATTCCGCGAGCCGAATCCGAGCGAAAGAAGGAGGTGGGCGAGACCTCGTTGTCGTCCAGGAAGCGCAGGAGGCTGCCGAGCCCTCGCTCGGAGCCCTGGCCGGCCGCTCCGGCGGTTACGTTCACAAGGAAGTCGCTGAGGAGCTGACTCCTCCAGGCGGCGTCACCGGGCGTCCCGGCCGGTGGCATCGTGGTGAGGATCGCCTTGCCGCTCCGGACCGTGTCGTTCTGGATGGTGTTCACGCACTGGGTGACGCTGCTCTCGCCCGCGCCGGTGTTCGGGGTCACGCACTGGGAGGGTCCGGTCGAGGCCGAAAGGTCGCGGATATCGCACTGGGTGACCCCGTTGAGGAAGTAGGGCATGAGCTCGGTGCACAGGGCTGCAACCGGTCCGTCGTGAAGGCCGGGAAGGAGTTTCGCCCAGCTCGGACCCCAGTTCGGCACCAGCTCTCCGTACTTTACGCCGGAGTCAAAGGCCCCCGTCGAGAGGTTCACGAGGCTGGTGTTCCAAGCCGGATTCACCCAGGTGCCCAGGCGGCTCTGGATGTAGGGCGAGGTCCAGCCCGCGGTCCCTGGAACCACGGTCGAGAGGTAGCTCGAGAACGTCGGGTCGGCCATGTAGGCGTCCGTCGTGATGACGGCGATCCGGATATCCCAGGTCGGAAGCATGTATTTTTGGGCGAAGGACGAGAAGCCCTTGCGAAGCTTGTCCTGGGCGACGTCCATGCTGGCGGAGTTGTCCACGACCCACAGCAGATCGATCTTCGTGTTGACGTCCTGGATGGAGCTGAACGTCTGCTCCTGCTGAGCGAGACGGAACGATCCCGGAAGCTGGCCCGTGCAGCCGACGGCGCACGCGGCGAGGCTCGCCGCGGTCCGAAGCAGGGTCTGCCGATGCATGTTCCGCCCGGTGCTCACTGTTCCTCCTCAGCCCTTCCCCTGTGCGCAAGCCGGAGTCGCGCCGCCGCTCTTCCAGCCTTCGAATGGTTTCACGTCGGGGTCGCCGTGAAGTTCCTTGCGTAGCTCGCGGTCGACCTCGTCGCTGATGTCGCCCTCATCTGTGTCGGCGGGGTCCCACTGGGCGACTCTGGCGCTCTTGCCGGAGGGGGCTTCCTCTTCGCCGTCATCACCTCCGATGGCGGCAAGGAACTCGTCTTTCGGGATCTTGCAGTCGTCGATCGCTCGCGCGCCATTCGGCTCGACACAGGTCCCTTTTCGCGTGCAGTAGCGCACGCTGACGACAGTCTCGGGGCCGGCGATCGGTCCGAAGACCACTCCGGCGATTCCCTTGCCCTTCGCGCCCGAGAGGGTCTTGAATCGTACGGGTGTACCATCGACCCGGACG
>CAYJTX010000134.1:0-3250 GCA_964372615.1 uncultured Bacteriovoracaceae bacterium
GGGAGCGATTCTCGGTGGAAGAGGCTGGGGCTGGGTGACCGCCTGGTTCAACCTGGTCGGGCTCGTGACAGTGCTTTCCGCGATCAACGTAGGGACGTATCTCTTTCTGGTCGGTGCGTTCGGCTCCTCCGTGGGATTTGACCCTTCGAAGCTCGACCCCGGTACGGCCATGCTTTATCAGGTCGCCGGCGTCGCCGGCATCACGGCCTTGCAGGCTCTGCTCAATCACTTCGGAATCCGCCTGACGACGATCTTCACGGACTTCAGCGGCTACCTGATCCTGGCGGTTTCCGTGATCCTCACGATCGCCCTGTTCAGTTACGCTCCGTCGCTCGATGTGTCGCGCCTCTTCACCTTCACGAACTACAGCGGAGCGAAGGGAGGAGGCGTCTGGCCGGAAACACAGAGCCTCCCCTACCTCTTTCTCCTGGGATTGCTCCTTCCGGCTTACACGGTTACGGGCTTTGACGGCTCGGCCCATACCGCGGAGGAGACCCTGGACGCCTCGCGCAACGTGCCGAAGGGGATGGTCCGGGCAGTGCTCTGGTCCAGCGTATTCGGCTGGCTGATGCTCACGGCGATCCTGCTCGCGCTTCCGGACATGGACCAGGGAGCCGCCCAAGGGGGAAATGTCTTCTACTGGATGATGGGCGAAGTCATTCCTCCCGGACTCAGGCATCTTCTCTTTCTCGGCATCGGGATCGCTCAGTTTCTCTGCGGACTGGCAACGCTGACGAGCGCCTCGCGCATGTTCTTCGCCTTCGCGCGCGACGGGGGCCTGCCTTTTTCCAAGAACCTCAAGCGCGTGAGCCCCGCCCATCGCACGCCGTCGAACGCGATCTGGGTCGCCGCGATGCTCTCCACGGGATTCACTCTCTACACTCCGGTCTATTCGACGATCACGGTCGTCTGCGTGATCTTTCTCTATCTCTCCTACGTCATTCCGATCGTCCTGGGCTTCTTCGCCTATGGACGCTCCTGGACCCAGATGGGACCCTGGACCCTGGGGGCCCTGTACAAGCCCATCGCGGTACTTTGCGTCCTCGGATGCGGCACGATCCTCTTCCTGGGTGTTCAACCTCCCAACGAAAAGGCCCTCACCATCACTCTCGCTTCGCTCGCCGCTACCGCCGCTGTCTGGTGGGGCTACGAGCGCCGCCGCTTCCAGGGGCCGCCTCAGCAGATGATCGAGCAGATGCGGGCGAAACCACCGCGCTGACGAGGTTCTCGACACTCGCGCGGCCGGAGACTAACGGCAAGCGGCCCGTCCACCGCCGCCGCTTCGGCTATCGCGAAACCGCCGACGACCGCCCCAGCCGGCGCCCGCGCCACCGCGTTTCCTCTGAACGACGGCGAGCCCGTCGGGAGTCCTGAGGACCTCCACTCTCCTGCGAATCAAGCGCTCGATATCCGCCATGAACTGACGTTCCTGAGGCGAGCAAAGGGAGACCGCAAGGCCCGAGAGTCCGGCGCGGGCCGTCCGACCGATCCTGTGCACGTAGCTCTCCGGAATGTTCGGAATATCGTAGTTAAAAACGTGGGTCACGGTATCGATGTCGATCCCGCGCGCGGCGATATCCGTCGCGACCAGCACGCGAAGCGCTCCGGTCTTGATGCTCTCGAGAGCACGTTCGCGCGCTCCCTGCGTCTTGTTTCCGTGAATGGCGTCCGCACGAACTCCGGCTCCGTTCAGCCACTCCGACACCCGATTCGCATCGCGCTTCGTGCGCGTAAACACCAGTGCACGCTGAACATCGGAACTGCCCAGGAGCTGAATCAGGAGCGAGACCTTCTGATTCTCCGGCACGTGGTAAACGCTCTGCGAGATCTTTTCCGCCGTCGTCGCGACGGGGGTGACCTCGATCCGCGCCGGATTCGTCAGGATGTGCTGCGCGAGCTTGCTGATCTCCGACGGCATGGTGGCCGAGAAGAAAAGCGTCTGACGCTTTCTCGGAAGAGCGCCGATCACGCGCCGAACGTCATGAATGAAGCCCATGTCGAGCATCCGGTCCGCCTCATCGAGAACGAGGAACTCGAGCGCGTCGAATCGAATCAGACGCTGGTCCATAAGATCGAGAAGGCGACCCGGTGTCGCAACCACGATGTCGACGCCCCTGCGAAGCTCGGCCACCTGGGGGTTCTGACCGACACCACCGAAAATGACCGTATTCGACAGGTTGAGGCCCCTGCCATAGTTCGTGAAGCTGTCGCCAATCTGGGACGCGAGCTCTCGCGTGGGAGTGAGTACGAGAACCCGAATGGGCCGTCGCGTGTCTTTCGCGCGGGGGGCAGCACCCGCAAGCAGCTGCAGGATAGGAAGCGCGAAGGCGGCCGTTTTTCCGGTGCCTGTCTGAGCGCAGGCCAGTAGATCCTGCCGCGCCAGAATCTTCGGGATCGCCCGCTCCTGGACCGGAGTGGGTTTTTCGTAACCTTCGGCCAGGAGGGCCTTCAGAATCGGCTCAATCAGGTTGAGCTCCCTGAACGTAATCATGCTTTAACCAATTCCTCCTCGAGGTATTCCTCGTAGGGCTTGTCGTAATCCATCGTTCCGCGCGCGCCGACTTCTATCACGCGATTGGCGACGGTTTGGTCGATGAGCATCATCTTCGCCAACATGCACCGCACGCGCTCGCCGCCGGAGAGTACCTGGGTCTTCTTCGTCGCTTCATCGCCCGAAAAGAGCATACGACCGAGAAAGCCTATGAAGACTGTCTTGTCCTTCTTCCTGAGCGTGAACGAAACGCGGTCCAGAATCTCCGTTCCGTCGATCGTCTTGGACAGGTTGTCGACGGTGAAATGGTCCTGCCTGAGAAAGAAGATTCGCTCGCCCGGAGTAATGCTCACCATTCCCTTGTAGGAGGTGTTCTCGCCCGAGAGCATCTGGAGGAACGTCGATTTCCCGGAGCCGGTCGCGCCGATGAGGCCGTAGCAGTTGCCCGGAACGAACTTGATGTTCACTTCCGAAAAGAGTGCGTAACTTCCGTAGCTTAAGCTCACGCCCGGAACGTTGATCATTGCAGTACATTATATGCATCGCGCCACGAATACCAGCGGATTGTCCTGCAAAACCGAGACCCTGCGGATCCAATAGCTCTATATATATCAATTGCTTATAAGCGGCGCTCTCAAGAGCCGCTTACTTGGCTGGGTATTGAATTGATCGGCCTTGCGAGACCCTATAGAACGATTGCCATGATTAAACTCTACTACTCTCCCCGGACCCGCGCCGTTCGCCCCCGTTGGCTTCTCG
>CAYJTX010000134.1:3260-8421 GCA_964372615.1 uncultured Bacteriovoracaceae bacterium
AGATGGAAGTCCCCTATGAGTTGATCCGGCTGAACCTCGCCGAGCTCCCCCAGACGAATCCGGGCTACTTCAAGATCCATCCCCACGGTGCCGTACCCGCGGTCCAGGATGGAAACCTCACGCTGATCGAATCGGGCGCCATCTGCGCCTACCTCACGGAAAAACACGCCACGACGAAACTCGCACCCAGCTTGGACTCGCCTCAACGGCCTTTCTATCACCAGTGGATGTTCTACTGCGCCGGCACCCTCGAGCCGCCGTTCACCCAGCTTTTTCAGCAGACGCGAGGCCTGCCCGAGGCGGAGCGATCCCCCGCCCTCGCCGAAAAACTTCGCGGCGAGTTCGGCGAGGTCGCGTCCTTCATTGACAGCTCCCTCGCGGGAAAACAGTTTCTGCTCGGAGACGATTTCTCCGCCGCCGACATCATGCTCGGGCACTCCCTCCTGAATGCACGCAGATACGAGATGCTCCGGGACGTGCCGAATCTGGACGCCTGGTTGACCCGGCTCGACGCGCGGCCGGCCCGGAAACGCGCGACCCAGGACTGAATCGTCAGGAGGTCGACTTGCTGAGCACCACGCTCCCAGTGATCCGCTGTCTCTGCGGCGGACCGCTCGCCCTCCGCTCGGCGAAAGAAGGACCCGGCGACGAGATTCGTTCCGGCGAGCTCGGCTGCAAAGAGTGCAAGGCGGTCTTTCTCATCCTGGGCGGGGTCGCCCTCCTGGTCGAAGACGTTCACGAGTACCTGATGACCCACGTGAAAGGGATCTCCAGAGTCGTCCAGGACGAAGAGATTCCCAAGGAGCTCAGGCGAGACTTTCGCGAAGCCAAGGCCGAGCTCAAGGATGCCCCGCTCGAGCACTTCGAAGAGGACCTTGAGGCGGAGCGGGTCAACGCGCTCTACTTCATGAACCACTATCTGCGCGCCGACGAAGCCTGGAGACCGCAGGAGGGAACGGGGAGCCCGGTGATCGAAGAGCTCATCCGCCAGCACTGGGACAACGGCCCATTCGCGCAGATCGGCCGATGGGCGATGAAAATGGCTGAGACCGACCGCCCCAGGCGAGTCGTCGAGCTCGGCTGCGGCGTAGGCGGCCTGGCGCGAATACTCCAGCCCCACTGCGAATTTTATCTCGGAGTCGACTCATCGTTCGCGGGGATCGCCCTGGCCAGGCACGTCGCGTACGGAGCGCCCTACCCTCACCCAATTCGGATTCCCGAGGACCTGCTTCAGGGCCCCCTCAGTCGTGAGATCCGGGTGCCCGCTGAAAGAGGCGCGGGAGGCGTCGACTTCGTGGTGGCCGATCTCGCGAACGCCCCCCTCGCCCCCGGGGAATGGGATCTCGCGATCGCGCTGAACTCGATCGACATGCTCGAGGACCCGATGGATCAGCCCAGGCTTCAACACAAGCTGCTCCGGCAGGGAGGTGTCGCCATCCAGAGCTGCCCGTACATCTGGCACGAGAGGGCGGCGAAAAAGCTTCGAGCCCGGCTCCCCAGTGAGATCACCGACTCGGCCCGAGCGGCCGAATGGCTCTATGGCAAGGCGGGCTTCGAGATCACGGACGTCATTGAGCACCTGCCCTGGCTCTTTTTCAAGCATCGCCGGCAGCTTGAGGTCTACTCGGTGCACATGATGATGGCTAAAAGAAGCAGGAGTCGAACATGAGCGCTCGTACACCCACTCTCCTCTATGGAACCACGTTGAAGGAACCGGAGGGCTCCTGCGTCCACCGGCCCCCGCTAGGGTGTGTTTTCAACTACCCGAGCCATAGGAGCATGCAGGAAAGGGCGACCATGCCCGAGAAGTTGCGAACGAGTCTCTCGTAACGAGTGACTATCCCGCGGTTCTGCTTGAGACGACAAAAGGCGTTCTCAATCAGATGGCGATGGCGGTAGAGACTGCTTCGGTAGCGGCCAGGGTTTTTCCAGCCGCGCTGTCAGGGAATGGCCGGGATTGAGCCATGAGAGCGGATTTCCGTACGTACCTGAGTTGAGTCGCAGCCTTTGTCGACGATCACCCAGTGCCCGCTTCCCTTTACGCCTTCAAGGAGCCCGGGAGCCTCGGTGGAGTCATTGCGATTGCCGGAGCTCAGCCGGAAGTGGACGGGCTGTCTACGCGCATCGCAAGCCAGATGGATCTTCGCCGTTGACCCGCCGCGCGACCTGCCAATCGCTTGCCCGTGGGGGAGAGCTTTTTCAGGGCGCCGTGCGCATGCTGATGCGCTCGAACGATCGTCGAATCGAGAACGATCCATTCCCAGGTCGACCTCGGACTGAAGCTCCGAAAGCACCTGACGCAAGACACCGCGTCGACACCACCGACTGAACCGCGTGTAGACAGATTCCCAGGGGCCGATTGTCCTTGGCCGGTGGCGCCCTCCTCCCCGTTTCAGGAGGAAGTAATGGCGCCAGACGCGACCACATCCCGTTGGTCTGCATCTTTCGCATGCGCCAACACACCCGAGCGCGTGCTCACGTCTGAAGTCCACAATGCGTGGCCTTCACCCCTGACCTGTCCCCTGGTCGAGCCACAAGTGCACGTTTTGTGGCCTTCAGCATGCGGCCTGGGTTGAAAACACACCCGAGCCTGCTAGAACGCGAGACCGATCGTGAACTTTCCAGTCGGAACGGGCTTGTCGTCGTCTAGATAGTGCACGTAGCTCGCGCCCAGATCGAGCTGAGGGGTGAGCCCGAAATGCCTTCCGATCCAGTAAACATATTCCAGGGAACCCATCGCATCCGCGGTGATCGTCTCGATGGGGCCGGCTCCGGCTACCGTGCTGCAGCCGTCGAAGCAGCCGGCGGCCCAGAATGCGTTCACTCCGAATCCAGGACCGGCTGAAAGCTGGTGAATCCTGCCTCGAGCGGTCTGGTCCGGAACCAGAGCCCAGCGGTACTTCACGTTCGCCGACACGCTGGCGACGATAATGAGAGTGCTCGCGCAAGCTTCGATGGCCAGGCCCCTGACCGGGTGGCCCTCCAGGCAGAGCGCGATCAAGTCCGGAAACCCGGACAGAAAGGCGACCTCGTCGTCGAAGAGGCGATGAAAGGGGAGCTCGTCGATCGACCCCAGGATCGCGTTCTTGATCACACCGTCGATGAACTCCGAAGCGGCTACCTGACTCCTCGCGCTCGCGACTACCTCACGGTCCATTCCGCCCATTGCCCCGGCGATCCGATCGTAGGTCACCACTCGCGCCGGATCGACCGGCTGGACGATTTCGATGGTCTCGACCGCATGGGCTGCTGCCGATGAAAGGGTCAGTCCGACAACGAAAAAACTGGAGACTTCATAGGTACCCCGCACTCGTAGAACTCCAGACTTAAATAGCCATTGTATAATACATGGTTCAACCATTTCTGGAGCCTGGCTGACGAAAGCGCGCCCTCCCGTCAGCATCTCGGTCGCGACTCCCGTTGCCAACTCCGGCCAAACGCCTCTGGCGAAAAATGCGCGCTGGCACTGTCGCTGCATCCTCGACTTCGCGTGAAGCGGAGGCAGCCGATGAATCACCTGAAGTCCATCCATCTCCTGGCCGACGCGGGCCTGCTGCCGGGTCATTCCCTTTCGGAAGCGGCTCCGTCTCTTCGAGTCCCCGGCGCCGCTCTTACCTCAGCCTCGCCTCCCGTCGCCTCTAAGTCCGCGCTGGCGCCTTCGGCGTACGTGTCAATTTAGACACGGCACCTCCGCCTGGCCGGGCGGCTATAATGGCTGGAGCGTGGTGACGAAAATCAGGCTTCTCGGGGGATCGCTGGCTTTACTGACTGTCGCAACAGTAGCCGCGCCGGCGGCACTGGACCACGGAGGGGGCGCCGGCGCCCGGACCATCGAGGATATGGAATTTCACCGCAACGTGGTTCGGCGCGTGGACTCGCTGATCGGCTCCCTCGGACTGAACGCCGCCGCTCGCTATCCCACGATCGTGGATGTCGACGCGAACACCGCCGGCGTCGCCTGCCCGGAGCCGACCGAAACTGACCTCGACCCGAGGCTGGAGTTCACTCGCTACGAGTTCGCGGACCGCCTCCAGACCTTCTGCGCCTCGCCGGCGAACACCGCGCAGGCGTTCTGCGATGCCGCGATTTCAGGCTGCCGGGAACGGTTTCCCTATCCGGGCGCTCAGGGCTGCGTGCTCGGGCCGACTCCAGCGGGCGAGCCAAGCTCCATCGCTCAGGCACGGAACCGGGCGAAGTCCACTCTGATTCGGCGAATGGAGATGCACGCAGGCGGTTTTCTCCGAAAGCTGGCGGGCGAGCCAGGCGAAGCGCCGACCGCTTTCGCCAACCGTTGCTGCGGGTCCGTTGGAGATGCCGCGACGGAGTGCCGACGCGCGCTCGCTGCGACTACCCTCAGCTTCGTGCGCGAACAGGAGGACAAGATCAACTGGCAGGGACGTTACGGCCTCACGGAGGCGACCTATGACCGAGAGAGGGGTGTCGTCAATCGCATGATGGTATCAGAGGCGACACTCTCGCATTTCATGACCGAGCAGGCGGTTGAGGAGCTGATTCTCCATGAGACATCGCACGCGTGTCAGTTCAGCCGGGCACACTTGAACTTCACGCCCACGATGTCGCCGTCTCAGCGCCACGACCGATTTGACGAGCTCAAGTTCCAGGACGCAAGAACCCTCTCCGACACGCGAGCCGACGTCCTGGCCCTGACCGGGTCAGCGACGTTCGCTGACTGCCTCGTGGGATCGGCCGAGGCAGCGGTCGCCGAAGCCCGCGCGCGCGGCCTGGAGGCGAGAGCCGCGCAGATCGCCAAGGAGATCTTCGCCGACGCGGTCTCTGCCCTGGAGCGCGCCCGTTCGCAGGGAGATCTCGGGCAGTTCTCGATCGACTGCGCCCGAAGCGCGTCGGACCCTCGCCATCCCTCCGGGATCGACACGCATCTGCGGTGCCTCTTCGAACATCAGGGCTTCAAGAAGAAGATGTGTGGGAGCCATTAGTTCGGCCGCCTCGCACCGAGATCCTATTCGGCCTCCTCATCTCTTTCGCCTCGGTAGTTAATGTCGCACTCGGCTTCTTGGAGCGAGAAGCGTCGCCCTCTCAGTTGGGCGACTGGCTGCGCCTCGGGGTGATTCTCGACCTGGTCTGCGTGATCCCACTGACGCTGGTCAATCACGTCCTCTTCCCCACAACGAGCCACTGGATC
>CAYJTX010000135.1:0-8388 GCA_964372615.1 uncultured Bacteriovoracaceae bacterium
GCGCTTGAAGAGCTTCTCCATGGTCTCGAGATAGATCCGCTTCCTCGTGGCTTCGGGAGCCGCGCGGTACTCGCGAAGCACTAGCGTGAACTTCTCCGCGTCGCCCTTCGCGCGGTTGACGACCGCCGCGGCGTAGCCCTCGGCCTGTGAGAGGGTCTCCTCGGCCTTGCCGGCCGCTTCCGGAATGACCTTGTTGTAGGCCTCTTCGGCCATGTTGATGACCTTCTCCTGCTCCTGCTTCGCCGCGTTCACCTCGTTGAAGGACGGCTTCACCACTTCGGGAGGGTTCACGTCCTGGAGGGAGACGGAGATGATGTGCAGGCCGAGGTCGTACTTATTGAGGACCTCCTGGATCAGGCGCGTGGCCTCTGTGGAAACCTCGACGCGTCCGGTGGTCAGCACCTCGCTCACGAGCCGGTCGCCGACGACCCGCCTCATGATCGCCTCGCTCACGTCGCGGATGTTGCGGATCGGGTCGCGTGCCCCGAAGAGGAACTTCTTGGGATCCGAGATCTGGTACTGCACGATCCACTCGACGTCGGCGACGTTCAGGTCGCCGGTGAGCATGTGGGATTCCTTCGTGAAGGTGTCCTTCTCGTAGGAGGTGGCGTCCTCATCGCTCGTATCCTTCGTGCGGAAGCCGAACTCCTCCTGCAGCACGAGCTTGGTTTTCACCTTCCGAACCACGTCGATCCCGAAGGGAAGCTTGAAGTGAAGGCCCGGGCTCTCGGTCGACGAGTACCTGCCGAAGCGCAGGACGACGGCGTCTTCGCTCGGCTCCACCGTGTAGAAGGAGCCGAGGGTCGCGGAGAGGACGATCAGTCCCACCACTCCGTAGGCGATCCACTTCAGCTTGTCCTGGAGCTGGCCGAACGTGGCGCGGAACTGCTCCCGGAGCTGCTCGATATCGAGGTTGTCGTTTGCCATGGCCTACCAGTGTATGGATTCGGGCCGAAAAGGAAAGAGCGTAAGTAGGCTGCGCCTGCGGGCTTCTCACGGCATTGTTTCGCCGCCCCGGGGGGTGTGCTAAGTCTGACGCCATGCTCCGGATAGGTCTGATCGTCTGGCTCTGCCTCGGCGCCCTCGGCCTGGGCCTCGTGGTGCTCGAGGCCGCGCGTCGCAAGCAGGACGTGAGTGGCTGGTGGTACATGCTCGCGGTGCTGCTGGGCCCCGTTTTTCTCTTCCTGATTCTCCCGCTGTGGATCGGCCGCTGGGGGAGGGGGGGGAAGGGCGATGGTGGAAAGAGCAATGGGGCCAACGTCTCGCCCCGATTCTGATGAAATGACAAGACATCGCGGCCTTACCTGCTTTTCAGCTAAATAATAAATATTTAGAATGTATTTTGTCGGCCGACGCGTCTGGGGTAAGTACCCGGGCCATGGTGTGTCGCAGTCTGCTGGTGGGGTTTTCTCTCATGACCGCGCTTTTGCTCGGGCCTTCGGGCGCGCTTGCGAAAGAGCAGAGTCGGCGCACTCCGCTCGTGGACGTGATGACCGAGTATCTGCCGGACTACCGGGGCCATCTCTACATCCACTCCCGTGAGAGTACGGGCGAGGCCACCCACTTCAGCTTCATCGACTCGGACCGGTTCGGTTTTCACTTGAGCGTCGCCGAGCTGCGCAACCCGAAGGGCATCTTTCAGATCCTCGGACGAAACGTAGTCTTCGCGTCGACGGCGGCTTTCGACCCCGTACGGGGCGGCGACATCGAGATCATCTATCCGAAAAACGTTTTCAGCGGCGACTATCGGGTGTTCCGGGTCGTCTGCGTGCGCGATGCCCGGACCGGCAATTGGGTGGCCCGCGCGGATCGCTCCGACGGCGAGCGCTTCAGCCGGGTCATGCTCGACGTGTCGACCCGACTCGCGATTCCCAACGGTGTCGAGCGCATCCGTTTCATGCAGGCGGGGCGGGTGGTCAGGTCCTACGAGAGCGCGGAGCTTCCCCAGGTCTCGAGGCCGACGCGGTCGGGATCTTCACCTCCGTCGACGCCGCGTTGGTTCGAATAGGTTCGAAGCGGCTGTATAAGGGGTAGACAGTCCCGGGTTTCGGTCCGTGCCCTTGTGGCCCGAGGAGTCGGCCCGGGCCTTGCTTTGAGTACGCTCGCAAGGTCAGGTTCCGGAGTCCCCATGTGCTGGTTGAATCAGGTTACGGCCCCCCTTCTGTCCCCCGCAATCGCGTCCGTGCTGGCACTCGGGACCGGAGCACCGGCCAACCCCCAAGCCGAAGCGGTTCGGGAAGCCGCCCGGGCGGCGACTCAGCGCTGCCTGGATCGCACGCAAGTGGGCGCTACTCGCTCGGTCGATCGAGCCCTTCGATTCCTCTGCCGCAAGGATCCGGCGGATCCCGCGAAAAACGTCTATCAGGGGGACACGATCGCCTATTCGGTCACGCGAGAGGAGGCGGGGTTCCGCGTCCGCGCCGCCGTCGATCTTCGCATCCAGCCGGCGAGTGTTCCGAAGGCCCGGAGGGAGCTCATCCTCCAGCGCACGCGGGAGTGTCTGCCGACGATTCAGCAGTACTGGAGCCGCGCCGGGATCGCGATGGACTTGGACTTCACCCTCAGTCAGGGACAGGACACGCCCGGTACCGTGGGCGTCGCCGACGCCTCGGGGCGCTCCCATTCACGGCTTTTCTACTTCAAGGGGCTCGACAACGACGTCCCGCTCCCGACCGGGCAGGTCATCCAGGGCGGACCCGGCGTGGCCTGCGTGCGAAAGTGCCGGGAGCTCGGAGGAGGCGCCTCGTGCACCGATATCTGCGAGCCGCTCCGGCAGCGTGAGTACTGCATGATGATGGTGCATGAGCTCGGGCATCGCGTGGGCCTTCCCGACGAGTACGCCGAGCCATCCCTATGCCCTGATCGCGAGGGGGTCTCGACCGAATCGTATCCCTGGAGCATCATGGCGGTGCCCTATCTCGGCATTCTCGACACGCCGGAATCGACCCTCGGCCTCGGCCTGGACTCGGGCCTGGTCGAGTTCTTTCCGCGCCACGTCGAGTCGGTGCTTTCGCCCCTCTGCCCCTAGCTCATTTTTTTGCCTTGTGCGCGTCGCGCGCGCGCCTCACACTTCTCGTGATCTACACACTCAAGCGTGAGCGTACCTCTCGGCGCTCGACTCCTTGCAAGGCGGAAAAAAAATGGCTCCGAGCTCCTCGTTCTTCCGTTTCTCCCTACTGGCCTCGGCGTTCCTGGTCGCGGTCAGTTTCTCTCCGGCGGTGGCGAGCGCCGGCGACGAGGGGATCTCTCGCCTGGATTTCGATGCATCCGGCGGCACGCTGACCGTGGAGACGTCGGACGCCTCTCTCTTTGGGGTGCTGGGTGAGCTCAAGTCCAGGCACGGAATCGACGTACGCGTGCAAGGCAACACGGAGGACCGACGTGTCTCCGTGAACCTCGCAGGCAAACCCCTCTATGAGGTTCTGGACGCGCTCATGGGCCAGACGAAGTACCACGTGAAAATGGGAGTCGACGTCCCTCAGCCGCGGAAAAACACGGGGCATCAGACGGGCGCGAAGGGCGGGGGGACGAACGGGCGGCCCGCGATGCCCGCGGGTGGGCGGCGAGGGCCCGACGACCGATCCAAGAGCGGAATGGCGGCTGCAGACAGGCCGCAGCGGCACCAGGCCACCGGCGGCGGTGGCGGCATGGGCGGCGCTGGGGCAATTCCAGGCGGCCCGCATACCCCCGACGAAAGTTCCGGCGAGGTCGCCGCCCCGCCAGCCACGGGAAAGAAATATGCCCGTCTTCACTTTAGGATCACCCCCCAGGGGGGCGCCGAGCTCCTGAGCATCACGGAGATCTCGGGACCGTACGTTCCGGAAACAGAGACCTACGGCGGTGACTTCATCCACGCGGTCAGCGTCGGGGGGCAGGTGCAGGCGGTCGGGTCCATGCGGGATCCGCTCGTCGGCGAGTCTCTTTCCGAGGACGAAGGGAAGGGCCATGTTTCCGTTCCGGTTCACGACGGGATTTTCTCGATCACCCTTCCGCCGGCGCTCGTGACCCGAGGCAAGCTCTCTCAAGCGGCGGTGGAGTTCTACCACCATCCGCAGGACGTGGATCGGCCCGAAAAGCTCTCCGTCGCGGACTTCAAGAATCTCAAGGCTGCCGGAAGGTTTCGCAAGGTGGGCAGGAGCGTCGACAAGGACAAGCTCCTGCGAGCCTTCGATGCCCGGCAGAAGCGATAATCCATCGATGCGGCGGGCATCGCGCTCGCTGCGAAGGACCCTCACATGAAACCATCCTACGCAGTCATCCTCGCCACCGGATTCGCGCTCCTCGGGCAGTCGGCTTCGGCCGCGACCACGACGACGACGCTATTGAACAGCGGCTCCACAGGGGTCAAGTTCAACATCGTCGTCATCGGGGACGGCTTCCAGGCCGGCGAGCAGGCCGCCTTCAATACCGAGGTGACCGACAAGGTGGTCAACGGCGTTTTCAAGAATCCCGTCATGTCGGAGATCATGAACGCCGTGAATCTCTACCGGATCAACGTCGATTCGACGGATTCGGGCGTTACCCAGGTTGATGCGAACGGCGCGGTGACCACGGCGAAGAACACCGCGCTCGACATGCGGTTCAGCGGCAACTGGAACCGCTGCTGGATGGAATGGGGGCCGAACACCTCGAGTCGGCTGAACACGATCCTGAACGCGCAGGTGCCGGGCTGGAACTACGTGGTCATGATCCTGAACGAGCCCGGGTTCGGCGGCTGCTCCTGGGGCGCGCAGCTCGGCGTGACCCAGGGTGCGGGCTCGAACGTCTTCACGCACGAGTTCGGGCACTCCATCGGCAAGCTCGCGGACGAGTATACGGCCTCCAGCGACGCCTACACGGGAAGCGAGCCGACCCGCGTGAACTGCACCATCAACACGAATCGCAGCACCTTGAAGTGGCGTTGCTTCGTGAATCCGTCGACTCCGATACCCACGACCTGCTCGGACGTGGTGGACACGAATCAGGACGTCGGGCTCTTTGCGGGTTGCAACTACAAGGCGACCGGAGTCTACCGGCCGGCCTGCCAGTGCATGATGAAGGGCAACCAGCCGGATTTCTGCCCCATCTGTTACAACAAGATCCACGAGGAGATGGACCCGAGGCACGACTACAATTTCCTGGCTTCCTATCCGGGGGACTTCAACGGAGACGGCAAGACCGACCTGGTGCTGCACAACGCGAACAGCCTGGCCTATTACGTCTCCTCGGGTAGCGGTTTTGTTCTCCAGTCGATAGTGACGGGTTCGCTCACGGGTTGGGGAACGATCCGCTCCGGAGACAAGTTCTTCGTCGGGGATTTCGACGGCGATCTGAAAGACGACCTCTACGTGTTCAATGGAACGGACCTGAGCTACCGCCGCTTCGGAATGATCAAGTCGTACGGGGATCGCCTCGAGGGCATCCGGTCGTTTTCGACGAACCATCCGGGCTGGGCGATGTCGGCAGGCGACAAGTTCCTGGTGGCCGACGTCGACGGCGACGGAAAGAAGGACCTTTACGTCTGGAACGGCTCGAGCTGGTCGATGCCCTATCTCCTGATGCTCAAGTCCAGCGGCAGCGACTTGAGCTACCTGACGCGATTCGACGGAAGCATGCCGGGCTGGAGCATGGCGAACGGCGATCAGTTCTTCGTGGCGGACTTCAACGGGGACGGAAAAAAGGACCTCTACGTTTTCAACGGTTCGAACTGGTCCATGCGCTACCTGCTGCTGGTTCGCTCCACCGGGACCGGCCTGGCCTACGTCACCCGGTACGACGGGAGTTTGCCTTCCTGGGCCCTGTCGACCGGCGACAAGTTCTACCCGGGCGATTTCGACGGGGATGCGAAGGAAGATCTCTACGTCTGGAACGGCGCGAATTGGTCGATGCCGTACCTGCATATGGTTAGATCCACCGGTACGACTCTCGCCTCCACGAAGTACTATGCGGGCAGCGTCCCCGGGTGGACCATGAAGCCGGGCGACCAGTGGTACGTGGCCGACGTCAACGGCGACGCGAAGAAGGACGTCTACGTCTACAATCCGACGAACTGGTCGACCGAGTATCTGGGAACGCTGGTGACGTCTGGTACGGCCCTGAGCGGCAGCTGGCAAGCTGACTGGGTGAACGGCTGGAACCTGGGAAGCGCGGATCTATTCCAGGTGGGCAATTTCAACGGCGGCGCGGGCTGGCAGGATCTGCTGGTGAGGAATACCGACTGGTTCGGGATGCTCCGGTCGTCTTCGACTCAGGTGAACCTGGATTCGATCTACTACAAGTGGATTCACAACTACCGCTACTACTGCTCGGGCGTCTGGTGATCTTCCGAAGACTCCGGCTCGGACTCCGGGTCTTCGGATTCCTGTTCCGATTCTCCGGCAGGCCGGCGATCGGATTCGCGTGAGTCCACCCAGGCGAGGTTGTCGAGCGCGATCTGTGCGTGGGCTTGGCTGAGCACGTCGGACATGCCCGAGCCCTGGTCCATTCCGGCCCTCTGAAGCGCGGCCTGGGTTTCCCCCTCCACGATTTCGAGCATCCAGCTCGCGGCCGCCTTCGGGTCTCGCTCCTTGAGCGAGGTGAGGGTCGCCAGCTCCCGTTCCGACACCCGCGCCCAGACCCTCAGGTAAATCCCCCGGATCGTCCGGCGGTACTCCCGGCTTTCCATGTCGGTGGGGGGGCGCCCGTTGACGCTCATGAAGGAGTTCAGCAGCCACTCGCCACGTCCCCGGTCCGTCATCAAATCCGCGAAAGGCGCTTCGCTCATGGAGATTCCCTCTCCGGCCGTCGTCGAACGGGCAAGGTAGGACCTGGCGACCCGGTCGGCGGCGTCGCCTTCCGGGGGCGCCTCGGAGCCCTGGGTCGCAATTCCGATCCCGGCGGCCTGCCCCTGGTCCAGGGTGCTCAGAAACTGCGCGAACTTCCGGACGAGGAGCTTTCGCTCGGCCTTACCCTTGTCGGGGTCCGGGCAGGTCAGCGTCTCCTGCATCGCCACTTGCCCCGTTTCGCCTGAGGGATGCCAGCTCGCGAGGAAGTAGGCCGTCGACACGAACGCCCCGGCCAGAAATCCGCCTACAACCTGCCAGCTAGGCAGAAAAGACCTCATCTCCATAGGAAATCGGCAGAAAGGACCTGAGAGCTTGAGCTGGAGTCGGAGTGACCGAGGGGGCGTCAGCGGATTGGCGGTGAATGACTGCCGCCGAAGTCCGTGGGAAGATGTCGCCATTGATCCGGCTGAATGACTTCAAGCGCCAGTGGCAGGTGATCGGCCCCGAGGTACTTCGGGCCGTCGAGCGCGTGGGCGCCGGTGGCAAGTACGTCCTGAGCGGCGAGGTCGAGGCTTTCGAGCTTCGGCTCGCCGAGTCGTTCGGCGTCGCGCACGCCATTGGAGTCGCCAGCGGCCTGGACGCGCTCGAGATTTCACTGAGGGCTCTCGGGCTGCGAGCCGGTGATCGCGTACTGACGACTCCGCTCAGCGCCTTCGCGACCACCTTGGCGGTGCTGCGGGCCGGGGGAGTACCCGAGTTCGTCGATGTCGACGAGAATGGCCTCATGGACCTCGAGCTGGCGGAACGCCGGCTCGCCGAAGCGCGCGGCGCGATTCGATTCGTGCTGCCCGTTCACCTATTCGGCCATTGCCTCGACCTGGGAAAACTCGAAAGCCTTGCGCGCGCCTGCGGCGCCAGGTGGGTGGAGGACTGCGCTCAGAGCATCCTGGCCTCTCATGAAGGGAGGGGCGGGGAAGGCGAGAGGCTGGCCGGGAGCGTGGGCGCGATGGCCGCGACGTCTTTCTATCCCACCAAGAACCTCGGCGCGCTCGGCGACGGGGGAGCGATCCTCACCCACGACGCCGAGCTGGCCCGTACGGCGCGACGACTCCGCGACTACGGGCAGTCCGAGAAGTACCGCCACGAGCTGGTCGGAATGAACTCGCGCCTCGACGAGCTCCAGGCCGCCATCCTGTCGGCCAGCTTTCCGCGCCTGCGTGCCTGGACCGATCGCCGCAGGAAGATCGCCGACCGCTACCGCGCCGGCATCGTACATGCGAAGCTCAGGATCGTCGCTCGGCCTGCGGGCAGCCGCTCCGTGGAGCATCTTTTTCCCGTGCTCGTGACCCAAGGGGAGCTTCGGCCCGGTTTCATCGGTCATCTTACGAATTGCGGGGTGCAGACGGGGATCCATTACCCGATTCTGATTCCCGAGCAGCCGGCGTTGGAAGGACGAGGGGCCGTGGCCGGGGGGTTCCCTCGCGCGAAGGAGTTTTCCGAGCGCGAGGTTTCGTTGCCGATCCATCCCTTCCTGACCGACACCGAAGTCGAGCAGATCGTGAGCGCCTGCAACGACTGGGGCGGCTAGAAGGGGGTCTGAAAAGGGCGCTGAGAGAGTGCTTGGCTTCCCGTCGCACTCTCCGGG
>CAYJTX010000136.1:0-4899 GCA_964372615.1 uncultured Bacteriovoracaceae bacterium
GGAGCCCGACTCCAGTTGAACCCGGAGGGCTCCAGAGCGGACTCCCCATTCCCAGCACTCCGCGAGTCGGGTAGGCGCTCGAACTTTCCGCCGCCCACGTCGATGTCGAAGTGATTCTGGGAGTCTTTCTTGAACGCCCCTTTATAGGCGGAGTAGGTGCGGACCTCGATCCGCGCGCCGCACTCCTTGAAGCGCATCAGGCGAAAGTAGCCTTGTCCGCCCTCGGCCTGCATCTGGTAATTCGCCAGGAGCTCGAAGACCGGATTGCCGTGCTCGCCACGGCTCACCTGGCGGCCCAGGCCGTCCTCGAGGTGGTGGCCGCCGAGCACCAGAAGGACGTTCGCGTGCCGGCTCGCGAGCTTCGTCCAGATCTCCTCGCCGTCGTTCACCGTGGTCTCGCCCCGGGTGCCGATTCCGTACGCGTGCGGGTTGTGGCGATCGCCCGTGCCCGTGCGGGTGCTGTCATGGGTCAGGTAGGAGTGGGTCACGAGGATCGCCTTGCGGTCGGCGTGGTCGCGGAGCACGACGCCGGCCCATTCCAGCACCTCATCGCGCGGGCCGAACTCAAGCACGAGGACGACGAAGCGCTGCGCGCCGGCCTCGAGGAGATGCACGCTGTTCTCGGAGCGCCCGGGTTCGAAGGACGTCCGCATCGCGGTGAAGCGCTCGGGCGGGAAGTACTCGTTGAAGGGCGTCTCACGGGTGTCGGCCTTCCCGTCAGGCCCCATGTCATGGTTTCCGATCGCGAGCGCGTAGGGGATGACCCCGTCCAGGAGCGAAATGCTGCGGACTGCTTTTCGCCACTGAGGCGGAGTGTTGCGGTTCGTGATGTCGCCTTCGCCGACCACGAAGCGCACGTTCCACTTCGCGTCGCCGGAGTCGACCTTCCGGCGGATCCACCGGGTCTGGCTCGTGAAAATGCCCGGATAGGTCTCGGAGTAGATCTGCGTGTCGGGAAGGGCGACGAGCGTGAAGTCGGGGCAGCTCGGGTCGGCGGCGGGCGCTCCGGCCTGCAAGAGCGCGAGCAGCGCCCCCGGAAGCATGAACCGCAGCGTCGAGCCGACTTTCATGCCCTACTCCCCACAGCGGACCTTGCGTTGGGAGCCGATCCACGAGTCGACCAGGGCCGCGCCCTCCGCGTGCTCGAGCGACCTGCCCAGCTCGGGCATGCGCACGGCGGGATCGACCGAGTGCAGCCGGTAGCTCAGGATCGACTTGCGGGGTTTGCCAGGCACGATGTCGAACTTGAGGTTGCCGGCTCCGCCGCCCGCCGCCACCGGAGGCTTGCAGGTGCCGTAGGCCGTGGAGGCGGAGTCGCGCTCGGACTCCAGAAAGAGGCCCGAGAAGCGCGCGCGTCCGCCCGGGTTATGGCAGTGCGCGCAGTTGACCTCGAGGTAGGCTTTGGCCCTCTGCTCGAGCGTGCCGTCGTCTGGGTCATTCCAGACCGGTAGGCGAGGGATCTTCGCGGGGTCGGCCGGCAGCCCGGTGAGCCTTCCCGCCTGCGCCCAGGCCTGAAGCTGGCCGTCCCGGTTGAGCAGGCTCGCCTTCGGGCCGAGCGGCAGGTCGCCGCCCGCGCCGCCGTGGCAGCTCGTGCACTTGTTGGCGCTCGGAACGCGGTAGTCGACCGTCATCGCTCGCGCCTCGCGCCCGTCATGACGGATCCACTCAACGCGTCTCACGGCCCCGCCCAGCGAAAGTCTCGCTTCGCTCATGTCCTCGCGCCAGACGAAGGGAAGCGCGACCCAGCCGCCGAGCCGGTGGATGAGCAGCCGCGTCTCGATCACGGTCCGGCCGGCTTCAGGCCGGGCGTCGTCGTGCGGGTAGCTGAACGTCTTCGAAATCACGGTGCCGATCGGCAGGTCCAGCACTCCGTCCTTGCGGTAGTCCGCGGAGAAGCCCGGCGGCAGGAAGAGGACGCGGTGCTTTTCCGCATAGTCCGTGAAAAGCGGGGTCGTGAGCTCGTACGGCAGGCCGCCGCGCGGGCGGGTCGTGGGATCGCGCGGGTCTTCGAAGAGCCGGTAGTCTTGAAGACGCGGGCAGTTCGCACCGAGCAGCGCGGGCCAGTTCACCCCGCGACCGGGCAGGCCGCAGAGCGCCTGAAGCAGCGGATCGTCGGGGCCAGGGCCGCCCGGGGACGGCCTGGGCGGGAATTCCTCGAGCGCAACGGCCGGCAGCGCCTCGTGCGCGCAGTCGTGGGGAGCGAGATCGCGCGTGACCGGGCCGCCCGGAAGCGGGTTCAGCCGCCGCTGGTGATCGAGGTGCATGTTTCCGAATGAAACGGGCGAGCCGTCGGGATGGCGATTCTCGCGGATGCAGATCTTCCGGTCCGCCGGAAGCGGAGTGCCCTCGTACGTGCCGTCCTCGATCCCGTCATAGACGATATCGGGCGTGCGGAATCCGAAAAGCAGGTTGATGAGCGTGTTGAACCGCGCCCCGTTGAAGAAGGTCCACCGCGCCTTGTGCATCACGTTGTGGTGGATGTGGATGCGCTCCGGCTTTGAATCATAGTTCGGGTCGGTGATCTCGACCTCGGCGGCGAGGTAGTTGATGATCCCGATGTTCGCGGTCGCGTGGCCCTCGAACTGGTTTTCGAAGATCTCGAGGTCATCGTTGGCCATGACCATGAAGCCGGTGCCGGCCGGGATGATGCCCACGATGTTGCCCTTCGGGGCGAAGTTCTTCGTGTTGTTGTCGTGGATGCGGTTGCGAAAGACGCGCACCTGACGGCCGCCCTGGACCTTGAGGTTCGGCAGGTCGAAGACGAGGATGCCGCCCGTGTTGTAGCGGGCTTCGTTCTCGTAGACGTCGGCGTAGCGCGAGTTCTCGATCTCGATTCCCGCGACGTTGAATTCGGCGAGGTTGCGGCGAACCACGATGTGGCTCGACTGGCCGACGTAAACGCCGGCGTCGGACGCCCCGCGGACGACGCAGTCCTCGATGAGCACGTTGCGGCACTGCACGGGGTAGAATCCATAGGCGCCGTTCTTCTCGTCGGCTCCCCCCGTCCACTCCACGCGGACCCGGCGCATGATGACGCCGTTCGACCCCTCCACCTTGATCGCGTCACCGCGCGTGTCTTCGACCGTGAGGTCCTCGATCGTGAAGGCGTTGCCGGTGGCCAGGAACCCCTGGGCGCCCGCGGCCTGGTTTTTAAAGCTCAGTACGGTCTTGTCGCGCCCCTGGCCGCGTACCGTGATGTGGGACTGAGAGACGATCAGCTCGTCGGAAAGCGCGTGCCGCCCTTCGGGAAACTCGATGGTTGTTCCCGGCTCCGCGCGGATAAACGCCTCCTGGGCGCGGACGTGGAGATTAGGCCCGGGCTCGAGCCGGATCACCTCGCCCGCAAAGGCCGAGCTGCTGGAGGCGATCGTGAAAAGGGCCGCCGCCCGCAAGAGGGTACGTGAACGATTGCAAAGAGTTCCCACGATTTCTCCCAATTCCACCGGCGGAAAAGATGCCGCTCTGTATCACGGAGGAGCTAGGACGACCAGTCCATCATCCGCTGGAGCGGGACGAGGGCGCGCGACCGAAGCGGCTCAGGCACGTCGAGCTCTGGGCCCTCGTCGCGGAGGCAGAGGTGGAGTTTCTCCAAGGTATTCAGCTTCATGAACGGGCACTCGTTGCAGGCGCAGTGGTTGTTCGGGGGGGCGGCAAGCAGGGTCTTTCCCGGCGCGCGCTTGCGCATGGGGTGCAGAATGCCCTCTTCGGTGGCCACGATGAAGGACCGCCTGGGGCTCTCGACCACGTGCTTGAGCAGGGCGGACGTGCTGCCGATGAACTCCGCCTTGGCGAGCAGCGACGGCTCGCACTCCGGATGGGCGATCAGCTCGGCTTCGGGATGGGCGAGGCGCAGCTCGGCGATCTTCCGTTCAGAAAATGTCTCGTGAACGATGCAGGTGCCCTGCCAGAGCACGAGCGGAATTCCGCTTTTTTTCGAGACATAGGCCCCCAGGTTTCGATCGGGCGCGAAGAGGATGGGTCGGTCGGCGCCGAGCTCCTTTCGGGCGCGCTCGACGATCTTCACGGCATTGGAGCTCGTGCAGATGACGTCGCTCTGGGCTTTGATGGCGGCGGAGCAGTTGATGTAGCTCACGACCACCGAGCGGGGGTGCCTTTCGCGGTAGCGCTGGAACGCCTGGGGCGGGCAGCTGTCCGAGAGAGAGCAGCCGGCGCGCAGATCGGGCATCACGACCTTTCGGGACGGGTTCAGGATCTTCGCCCCCTCGGCCATGAAGTGGACTCCGGCGAAGACGATGAGCCGGGCCGGGGTGCGCTGGGCGTACCGGGCGAGCTCCAGACTGTCGCCCACGAAGTCGGCGACGTCCTGAATGTCGGGCTCCTGATAGTAATGGGCTAAGATAACGGCGTTCCTTTCCTGCTTAAGTCGCTGGATCTCTTTGAAAACATCCGGAACCGCGGTCATGGGGTGACTCTTACCGTGGGTTCACGGTCCCTGTCAGCAGGCTTGCGTGGGGGGCGCACGCTGTTCTATGTCTCAACCCCTATGAAGTCGGAAGATCGGTGGACTTGGCTGGGATCGATCCTCCGGCGGTTGGGGGACCGGCGAACTGTTTCGGGTGGTACCGAGAATTTTCGTCATGCGGTTGAGCAACAGGGGAGGGATCCTGTGAAGGTGCTCAAGAAGGGGCTAGCGATGCGCGTGATCTTCTTCTACCCGGGAGAAGAAGGCACCTACGTCGATAACGCCCGAGTCACGGTATTCGAGAATGGCATCGTCCACATCCAGTCGGATCAGGAGGAGACGACGACCCATCTGCAGAACTGCGAGATTCTCTGGACCTTCGAGGTCCAGTCCGAGGACCGACCCGGAAAGATCCGGCTCCTCAAGTCCAAGGGCGAGGCTCGCGCTCCCGCGAACGACGGCAAGTCGCCGACGAC
>CAYJTX010000136.1:4999-8372 GCA_964372615.1 uncultured Bacteriovoracaceae bacterium
TCGTCGCGTTCCTCTGGGGCGCGGCCGCTCTTGCGGGCCCGCCTGAACTTCGAGTCGCGGCCTACGATTCGCTGGCCGCCGACGGGGGCTGGCTGAAGTCGATCCTGCCGGACTTCGAAAAGCAGTGCGCGTGCACCGTTCGACTCTTGCCTTCCGGAGACGCGGGCCAGCTCCTCGCACGCCTCAAGCTCGACGCTGAGCGCGGCAAGCCGACGGCCCAGGTCGCGGTCGGGTTGGATCAGAATCTCTGGAAAGACGCGGCCGGCGTGGCGGAGCCGTGGAAGGCATGGAGACCCCGGGGCTGGGACCAGATCCCGGCCGAGCTGCGGCAGGGCGACGGATTTCTTCCGATCGATCGGGGCTATTACGCGCTCATGGCCGACACCCGGGAGCTCAAGCGCCTGGGTCTGCCGACGCCCCGAAAGCTCGCTGACCTGCTCGAGCCGAAGTGGAAGAGAAGGATCCTGCTCGAGGACCCGCGAATCTCCACGCCGGGCCTGGCCTTCCTCCTTTTTACATCGGACGTGTTGGGCGGCGGAGCTTCCGACTTCTGGAAACGCCTGAGCGGCCAGTGGCTCACGCTCGCGGCCGGCTGGGACGCAGCTTACGGTCTGTTCCTGAAAGAAGAGGCCCCTCTCGTCTGGAGTTACCTGAGCAGCGAGGCCTATCACCGCGAGAAGGGTGACTCCGAAGGACGTTTCCGCGCGCTCGCGCTCGAGGAGGGCTCGCCCCTGCAGATCGAAGGGGCGATTCGAGTCGCGGGCGCCTCGACGACTGAAGTCGACGCGAAGCGCGCGCGGGAGTTTCTTGAGTTTCTCGTCTCGGAGAGCGCGCAGGAGCGGCTGCCCAAGACTCAGTGGATGTGGCCGGCCCGAAGGGGAGTGAAGCTGCCGGAGTCTTTCGCGCGTCTCAAGATTCCCTCGCGGGTCCATTCGCGGGGCCGGGCATCGCGGGACCTTCAGTCCGTGTTGAAGGACTTCGAGCGCGCGCTCGGGGGGGGGCGGTGAGAGGCCTTCCGGTCGCGTGGGCGGCCGCGGCTTCGATCACCGGAATCTTCTGGCTCGCGGCCGTCGCCGTTCCTTTGCTCGCGCTCGTTCTAGCCGGGGCTCCGGGAGTCACGGGAGCCGAGATTCGCGAGGCGCTCTTCGATTCGGTCACCCTCCGGATCGCGCGGGTGACCTTTTTTCAGGCTGCGGCGAGCGCCGCGCTTTCGGCCGCAGTCGGCCTTCCGCTGGGCCTCTGGGCGGCCGGCAACCGCTGGGCGCTTCGCTTCTTCTCGGTTCCTTTCGCCGCGCCCACCGTCGTCACCGCGGCTGCGGCGATCGCCGTGCTCGGCCGGCGCGGCTGGCTGTCGTCTCTCGGCCTCCAGACCGACCTGCTCTACTCGATGGAGACGGTGATCGGCCTTCACGTCTTTCTGAACGCGCCCTGGATCGCCTCGAGGGTCGCGCAGGCGGTGGAGGCGACGCCCGCCGCGCGCTGGGAGGCCGCTCGCACCCTCGGCGCCTCGCGCCTTGCGCGTTTCCGCTTCGTGCTCTGGCCCGAGTCGCGCGGGGCGCTGCTGGCTTCGCTCGCCCAGGTCTACGCGCTCTGCGCCGGCAGCTTCGCGCTCGTGACCTTGCTCGGCGGCGGCCCGCCCGTCGAGACGCTCGAGACGGCGATCTTCTCGCGCATTCGCCAGGTCAGCGTCGACTGGGCGGGGGCCACGGCCTGCGCGCTCTGGCAGCTCGTCGTGACCCTCGCCCCTTGGGCGGTCGCGAGCGCCTGGCTCGACGACGCCGCCACGCGGGCCGGGGGCCGGGATCCTTCGGCGGGTCTGAGGCCGCTGGGAGAGAGGCTTGCGGCGTCACGCGGGGCGGGCGGCTGGGCCCGGGCTGGGGTGATCGCGTGCGGGGCGCTCGCGCTCGCGTTCGCCGCGCCTTACCTCACCGTTCTTTCCGGGTGGCTCCGTCACCCGGTTCCCTTCGTAGGCGGCTCGTCGGACGAGATCTGGCGCGCGCTCAGGATTTCGCTCGCGCTGGCGGCGGTGACGGCGCTCGCGTCAACAGGGCTCGGCGCCGCGGCGGCGGTCGTCTGGGCGCGCCTGGCGGCGCGGTCTCGCGCGCTCGGTCGCGTGGTCGCGGTCGCGTTCTGCGTGCCGTCCGGCATCTCCACGCTCGCGCTCGGGCTGGGACTCTGGCTGGCCTACCGGCGCTGGATCGACCCGTTCGACGGCAGCTTCGCCGCGATGGCGGCGCTTCAGGCGGCGCTCTTCTTCCCGTTCGCCTTCCGCGCCTTTGCGCCACTGGCGGCCTCTCCGCGGCAGAGGCTTCTGGAGGCGGCGGCGACGCTCGGTGCCTCGCCCGCGAGGGCGGTCCTCGCGGTGGAATGGCCGCGGTGGAGGCCCGTCGTTTTCTCGGTCCTCGCGCTGGCTGCTGGCGCGTCGATCGGGGAGGTGGCGGCGGTCAGCCTTTTCTACAGCGAGGAGCTGGTACCGCTTCCTCTCGTTCTGGGCCGCTGGCTGGGCCAGTATCGCTTCGAGGACGCCGCCGCGGTCGCGGGGCTGCTCTTCGCGCTCTCGGCCGGGATCGCGGCACTCGGCGCAGCCGCTGGACGCGTCCCGTCGGGAGGTTCGAGTAGGCTCGAGCCAGGAGGCTCGCGTATGAACGAATGGCGGGGGAGCCGCGCGTGAACCCGATTCGGGTGGAAGGTCTCAGGCTTCGTGTGGCGGACTTCGAGCTGCGCGCCGACTTTCGCCTCGAGCCGGGCGAGCGCTGCGCTCTCGTCGGCCGAAGCGGCGGCGGCAAGACGACGCTGCTTCGCTGGCTGGCGGGGTTGGACGCCGCGATTGCCGGGCGCCTCTTCGTCGCGGACCGGGAGCTCACGGTTCTTCCACCCGAAGCGCGCGGGTTCGGAGTGGTCTTCCAGGAGCAGGCGCTCTTTCCGGCGCTCACGGTCGAGGATAACGCGGCCTTCGGGCTGAGAATGCGCGGGGACGCCCGCGAAAAGTCGCGGCGACTGGCTCGCGAGTGGCTCGCGCGCGTCGGGCTCGCGGCTCGAGCCCGTTCCCGGGTCGATACGCTCTCGGGCGGCGAGCGGCAGCGGCTCGCGTTCGTGCGCGCGATGATCTGGCGGCCCGAGCTCGTGCTGCTTGACGAGCCGTTCTCGGCGCTCGACGCCGCGAACCGCGAGCGCCTGCGCGCGGCGCTGCTCGAGCTCCACCGGGAGTGGTCGGCGCCCGTGCTTCTCGTGAGCCACGACGAGGCGGACGTCGCCGGGCTCGCGACCTCGCGCCTCGTGCTCGAGGAGGCCGAGGGCGGGCGGACGCGGCGGTTCGTGAAGGGCTAGGAGCCTGTCCGGGTAACGACTTGCCGTAGCCTATCTGGTGCGGTCC
>CAYJTX010000137.1:0-8346 GCA_964372615.1 uncultured Bacteriovoracaceae bacterium
GCCCGGCGCCCTTGGCCCGCCCTCCCCGCGTACGCCCCGCGCGGAGTAGAGGCAGTCTCGTTCCTGGGCGTCCCGAGCCCCGGCCGTCCAGTCGAGCCGGGAGGCTCGCTTGTGGAGAAGAGTGGCAAATGCGGTGGCCCCTTCTCGTGAAGGCTCCTGTTTTCCTTGGTGGCCAGAACAACCCAGTGACCTAATCGAAGTACTGTTAGACCGCTCCTCAACTACACACCACTCGAAAAAGCTCGAACTCCTCGTCGAAGCCCTTCAGCTCCCGAACGAATGGCTGGGGGACGAGGTTCTCGGTTCGCAAATACTCTCCTACCCCCGGCTCCTCGAGTACATTTCGGGTCATCACGATATCGCCACCGATACACTGGCCCTCGGTGCGCGCGGCGACGTTCACAGCGCTTCCGAAGTAGTCCAGCCTTTCGTTGAGATTCACGACGAAACAGGGACCGCGATGGAGGCCGACCTTTATCTGAAGATGTTCCTTCAGCCTTCCGACGCGCACCGCTTCCTCGATGTCGCGGTGGATTCTGACGGCGGCACGCACCGCGCTCTCGGTCGAAGTGAATGCAGCCATCACGGCATCGCCGATCGTCTTCACGAGTCCGCCCTCGTGCCGGCGAACGGAATCGATCAGGATGTCGAAATGCTCACGCACGAGCGAAAAGGCTCTCGCGTCGCCAACTCGGCGGTAGAGCGCGGTCGAGCCCTTCAGATCCGTGAAGAGAAGCGTCGTCGACCGGACTGCGATCTCCTGGCCAGGCCGCAGGACTTCGGAAGAGAAAAGGTCGTGGAACTCCTGGAGCGACGTCACCCAGGACGCCCGGCATGCATCCTCGATCCAGTCGGCTTTCTCGAGGATCACGACTTTTTCCTCGGCTGTCGAGTTACCCAGCTCCAGGCGCAGGGGGGAGCCCGATTGCACCTCGCCCGCCGTCCCCGGGTAGGCGATCGACACGCCCGGGCTTGAACCGCTGATCTCCACTTCCACCGAGGGATCCTTCTGAAGCGACCTGAGACGATAGGCCCCCGGGGGCAGGGGCGCGGAGAGTGTCGCGCTGCCTCCGGGCGGAAGGCGCCTCTGCAGCACATAGTGCCGCGTCCTCCCAGGGCCACCGACGCAGTAAGCTGCTTCGTCGCATCTACGGACCGCGGGAGACACTCGAAAAGTCAGCTCGACGGAGCGATCGAAGTCGGCGTCAAAGGTTACGTTGCAGGCATCGCAGTGCGCCTGACCCGGCAGCGCGGAGAGCGTCTCCGAAGCCTGCTTCGGCCCTCGGCAGCTCGGACAGAGGAGATCCCAGGAAAGATCGAAGAGACCCGCGTTTGTCGCGCGCAGGAAAGTCTCAACGACGGATAGGCGGGTCATCCCCCATTCCCGCGCAAGCCTGAGCGGGCGAATCCTGGCAAGCTCGCTCGCCTGAGCCTCGCCGATCCATTGCAAGAGCCGCACGACCTGGGCGGGGTCCACCCGGGCGCCCTCGAGGAGTCGCCGCCAGCGGTCGCGCTCCAGGGGCTGCCACCGGAAAGCGTCTCCCCTCGTCGGCGGAAACGGCTTCAGCTCGTCGACATCCGTTCTGCCGGAAGCCAGAAACACGTCAATCTGCCTATAGGCCTTTAGAAATGCTGGCCGCGTGACGAGCCTCAGCTGCAGCGCGAGGAGCCACCCCATTCCCGCGAAGCGAGGCTCCAGCGCGCTCGACTGCACGAGGCGGCAGCCCCCGGCCGTCGACTCGAAGCGGAACTCGACGTCCATCCTGCGCAAAGGACCGCGGCTGTAAACCCTTTGAACTCGAAAGTAACGATTTCGCTCCCACTCGTAGGGCTTTTCTTCCCACTCGAAGTGGACGCCGATCGGTCCGATCCCCAGCACGAACTCGCCGAAACGCCGAGACCCTCCCTCGGGTCGGGCCTCATGTCGAAAGCGAACGCCCGGAAGTCCGACCGCCCGGTCCAGCCGGTCGGTGTCGGCCGCATACGGCCACACGCGTTCGACAGGTGAACCGAACTCGTAAGCCCACGAAACGGTAGCCGGGAGCACCCGGGGCGCGTTCACTGTCCCGGCTTCGGCCATAGCCTCTCGGCAGGCCGCTCCCCGTGCCCGAGAACTTCCTTGAACTCCCGAGTCTTCTGCGCCTGGTCCTCCTGGACCGCCTTGCGTCGCACGTCGTGCTCTTGCTGCCGCCGCACCTTTTCCTCATTCAGCATGGCCTGCATGGCCTTGCGGCGCTCGAGAAAGTCCTTCATGTATTCGCGACGCTTTGGTCCCTCCGTGGTCTGTACGAAGAACTGGCGCCGCGCTTCGCGCTCCCTGCCTTCCCACTCCTTCATCCGGGCCTTGAGGGACGCGGCGAGCTCCTTCACTTCGAAGGACTGCCGGTGCCGAAGCGCCTTGCTCTCGGAGCTCTGGGACCGCTGGAACTCCCTGAGAAGGAGCCGCGCCTGCTCGCGCGTCACAGTCTGCATGGGCGCGGCAGTTTGCGGCGCGCTCGCCACGACGTCCGCCGGGGCTCCGGCGACAGGTTCCTCCGCGCCAGCCGCTGCAAGCAAGACGAGAGGAACTGTCGCGCAAACGATCCAGTCCAGAAAACACCCCCGGCGGGAGGTGAGCCGCGCCTTCCCTGGCGCTGCGCCCACCTGCCCGCCGAGTGCAGTACTGTGAGTCGGATTGCCGTCTCTTGTTGCGATCACATCACTCGATGACCTGGATCTGACTCACCTTAAAACCGAATCCCGTATTGCTCTCGTCCGACTTCAGCCGGATGACCGCGCTGTCGCCCTTGACGTACTCGGAGGTGTAGTTCGAGAGCGAGCCGGTCAGGGTCTCGGCAACTTCGCCAGCGGGACTCTGGACGAAGACCTTGTCGTAGCTGGTTTCGACCTGGATCCTTTCGAAGATGATCCGGATGAACTTCGCCCCGGTCGCCTTCACCGTGTAGGTCAGGTCGGCGTGATCCGCATACGGGTGAGGTGACTCGACCGTGTGCGCCCGTGGGATCCATGCCGACTCATCCGGCTCGTCGCTCGGCGGAACGATTCCGTGAAACGCGTTATAGGCGTTCACGCGACCCTTCGCGAGCACCTTGCGGCGCAACGCCTGGATCGGATCGCTCGTTCGAATGAGCCGGCTCTTCACTTCCGCGAAATCCCAGGTCGGGTTCGCGGACCAGACGAGAGCGGCGACGCCAGCGGTGTGCGGAGTGGCCATCGATGTTCCGCTGTAAGTAGCGTACGCCCCCGCCTTCACCGTGCTGTAGACCTTCACGCCCGGAGCCGCCACGTGAACTTTCCTGGCCCCGTAGTTCGAGAAGCTGGCGATCACGTCCCGATTGTCCGTCGCCGCCACCGAGACGACGTTCGGTACGTCGTAGGTGCACGGATAGGTCGGGCTCGTGTCGTTGTTGTTGCTCTCGTTTCCAGCAGCCGCGACGAAGAGGATCCCCGCGTCGTGCGCGGCCTGGATCGCGTCCTTCATGGCCTGCGAGAAGCCGCCGCCACCCCAGCTGTTGCTCATGATCTTGGCCTTCATGATCCGGGCGTAGTTGATGGATTCGACCGCGTCGGCGAGAGTCCCGCTGCCGCCGGCGGTCAGGAACTTCACCGGAAGGATCGAGACGCTCCAGTTCACGCCGGCGACGCCCCGACCGTTGTTGCCGATGCCGCCGATCGTACCCGAAACGTGGGTGCCGTGATTGTGGTCGTCGCGGCTGTTGGCGTTCTTAGCCGCGAAGTTGTAGCCATGGACGTCGTCGACGAAGCCGTTCCCGTCGTCGTCCTTGCCGTTCGTCGCCAGCGCGCCGGCTTCGCCCGGGTTCGTGTAGATGTTGGCCGCGAGGTCCGGGTGATCCCAGTCCACGCCCGTGTCGATCACCGCTACCAGGATGTCCTTGCTCCCGGTGTGTCCCGCCGCCCAGAGCGGCAGCACGTTCACATCGCTTCCGGCCGTGCCCACCTGGCCCGCCGAATCGGTCTGCCCCGTATTGTGGATTCCCCAGAGCTTCGAGAAGTCGGTGTCATCAGGCAGACCCGCCTCGTTCGCCCGATAGATGTAATTCGGCTCGGCGTACGCTACCGAGGAATCCTCGGAAAGGGCCGCGATCGCCCCGAAGACGCTCTTGTTCGCCGGAAGGCGAACGAGCTGAAGCCTCGCGTCGGTACGAAAAGCTCGAACCGAAAGGCCCGCGACCGATCCCAGTTTTCTGGTGATCACGCCCTCGATCAGCCCCTTGGCCTGCTTCGCGGCGAGGTCCTCCCGGAGCTTCACGACCAGCTCCCCGCCTACGGCCTCCGCTTCCTGTTTTGACTTGTTTTGAGTCGCGCCGGCCGCGGTGGCGGCCCAACCCAGAGATGCGGCGACGGCCACGGCCGTCCACCGATACCGATCAGAGAATCCGTTCCCCACGATGTCGCCCTCCTTGAGCGTGATAACGATCAACCTGCCTTGGTTGCTCGAGCGAAAACCTATTCTGCACGCGAGCCTCTCGGCTCGACTGTGTCGCCCAAGCAGCTCAGCGCTCAAATTGGGGATGGGGGAAGGATTCCTGAGCATCTAAGACTACGTCTAAGATGTCGGGGGCCTTCCGTTTCCCGCCGTTTCGAGCGTTGAGGTGCTCGTGCAAGGGGGATTGTATCCATGACGTCAACTGAGTCAATCCGGCCACCCGAATTTGTCTACCCACGTTGCAGACAATGAGAGGCCACGTGTCGAGCTACGCGATCGGTTTGCGGTCCTTCACGCGAAGCGAGGGCCTTGCCTGACCGCGGAATCGATTGATCTCAGGAACCGCCGCCCACCAGGCTTCGCGCTCGAGCTCGCCGTCGGCGAAGCGAGCGTTCTGCTCGGCAGCGTTGAACCAGATTCCCTCGATGGTTCGCGAGGCGTCGCTCAGCCCGAGCTTGAGGTGCCGGCCCTTGAGTACCGTCGGGTATCGGCCCCGAGCGCGCACCGTGAATACCGGTTCCGGATTGCCGGGTCCGAACGGCCCGAGAAGCTCAAGCTCCTCGATCGCCTCAAGGTCAAGGTCGTCGAGCTCGCAGGGCCCATCAGTGAGGAGAGGCAGAACACGGTTTCCCGTCCCCCCCCCCTCGCCGGCCAGCGCCTCGTCGAACCGGAGCGCGAGCTCGTCCACTCGGTCCAGGCTCACGCTCAGGCCCGCCGCGTAGCGATGGCCGCCGAAACCCGCGAGAAGCTCGGAGCAGGACCGTAGCGCGGCAAGTACGTCCCTTCCGCCGTACGATCTCACGCTGCCCTTGCCGATGTCCTCGCGCAGCGCGATCACGGCGGCGGGGCGGTGAAAAGTCTCCGTCACGCGCGAAGCCACGATGCCGACGACGCCCTCGTGCCAGGCCGCGTCCGCGACTACGACGCCGTTGCGGTACCTGCCCGCGGCGATTCCGGCTTCCACGCGAGCCCGGACCTCGTCCCAGATCCGATTCTGCAGCTCCGCCCGCTCCCTGTTCAAGTGCTCGAGCTCGGCTGCCATCCTTGCGGCGGCGACGGGATCCTCCGTGGTCAGGAGCTCAAAGGCCAGGCTCGCGCTGGCCATGCGCCCGGAAGCGTTGATGCGGGGGCCGATCGCGAAGCCCAGGTGGCCGGGCGACACGTCTCGCCCCGAGACGCCGGAGACCTCGAGGAGGGCCCGGACGCCGGGCTTTCGCGTGGCCTTCAGGATCTCCATCCCGTGCCGGACGAGAACGTGGTTCTCCCCGGTCAGTGGCACCATGTCGGCCGCGGTCGCCATCACGACGAGATCGAGATGAGTCTTGAGATTCGGCGCGCTTCCTTCCGTCCACCAGCCTTCGTCGCGCCCCCGGGTCCGGAGCGCGCGAGCGAGATAAAACGCCAGGCCGCAGCCACAAAGCTCCCGATAGCCGCTCGGACAGTCCAGCCGCTGCGGATTCACCACCGCGAACGCGCTCGGAAGACCCTTGTCCGGATCCACCTGGTGATGATCGACCACGATCAGGTCGATGCCCAGCCGCGAAGCCGCCTCGCCGGCCGCGAAGCTCGAGATCCCGCAATCGACGGTCACGAGCACGCGAACGCCGTCGGTGGCCGCCTGCTCGACCGCCCCCACGTTGAGGCCGTAACCGTCTCTAAAACGGTCGGGCTGCCGCACGTCGAAGGACGCGAACCCGAACGACCGGAGAGTCCAGTGCATGAGGGCCGCACCGGTCGTCCCGTCGACGTCGTAGTCCCCGAAGACTCGAACGAGCTCCCCGGCGCTTCGCGCGCGACCGAGCCGTTCGACGGCCCGGTCCATGTCGCGAACGCGAAACGGGTCGCCCAGGCGCTCAAGCGAGGGCGAGAGAAAGTCCCGAATGGCCTGCGCGCCACTCAGCCCTCGCCCCAGGCACGCCCGAACCGCGAGCGGTCCCAGGCCCGTGTCTCGCACGAGCTCCTCCACTTTGACTGCACGCGGGCCTCCCGGCCCGACCGTACCGGCCTCGGTCCTCTGCTTCCACTCCCGGTCGATCACCCGCGACCCTACGCCTGGAGCTTCGGCTCAGGGCGAACGTTGTACTGCCTGCGGGCCCCGCCGTTGCTTCCGCCCGTCTTCATCCGGTGCTCGCGTTTCTTGAAGTAGTGAGTCATGGTGACGACGATGGAGCTCGCGACGAAAATCGACGAATAGCTTCCGACGACGATGCCTACCATCAGGGTGAACGCGAAATCCTCGATCACCTTGCCTCCGAAGAGCCAGAGGGCAAAGACGCTGAGAAAGGTCGAGAGCGACGTCAGGATCGTGCGCCCGAGCGTCTCGTTGATCGCCTTGTTGACGGCGTCCTCGATCTTGAGACTCGGATTGAGCTGCGTCGTCTCCCGCACCCGGTCGTAAACGATGATCGTGTCGTTGTTCGAATAGCCGATGAGGGCGAGCACGGCGGCCAGGATCTGCAGGTCGAACTGCTTCTGCAGGAGAATGAAGACACCAATCGTGATGACGGCGTCGTGAAAGAGCGCGATCACGGCGCCCGGCGAGTACCGCATGTCGAAGCGGATCGTGACATAAACGAGAATGCAGATGAGCGCGTAAAGCATGGAGAGAAAACCGCTCTTGCGAAGCGAGCTGCCGGCCGCCGGGCCGACCACATCGGCCCGCTGGACCTCAAAGTCCCCTTTCCTGAGAGTGTTCAGAAGCGCAGCCTCGACCTTGGCGGAAACCTGGTTGAGGGACTTCTCTTCTCCCTGAACCTTCACAAGATACTGGTTCTCCGAGGGCAGCCCGATCTGCACGATTTTCGCGCCGCCCATCTGGGCCCGCTCCAGCTCGGACCGGACCCTCCCGATGTCCCAGGTCGCCGGGACCCGAAGCTGAACCTCGGCGCCCCCCGTGAAGTCGATGCCGTAGTTCAGGCCCATCGTGAAAAAGAGCACGACCGTCAACGTGAAAGCCACGACCGAAATGCCGGCCCAGAGGTGGCGCTTCCCCACGAAATCGAAACTCGTACCGGGTCTGATGAGGTGGAACATGGTTGACGCCCCCGTTTAGATACTCAGTGTCACAGCCTGCCGGTCTTCCAGACGCTTGAGATAGAAGTCGAAAATCACCTTGCAGACGAATACGGCCGTAAACAGGGTCGTCACGATCCCGATCAGCATCGTCACTGCGAATCCTCGAATCGGGCCCGTCCCGTACATCAACAGGATGACCGCGGCAGCCGCGTTCGTCACGTTTGCGTCGACAATCGTTCGGAAGGCCTTTTGGAATCCGGCCTCGACCGCGCCACCCGGCCGTTTGCCGGCTCGCAGCTCCTCGCGGATCCGCTCGTAAATAACGACGTTGGAGTCGACTGCGATGCCGACCGTGAGCGCGATGCCGGCGATGCCGGGCAGAGTCAGGGTCGCCTCCATCCCGACCAGGGTCGCCAGGACGAAAAGCACGTTGAGCAGCAGCGACACCACGGCGATCAGGCCGCTCACCCGGTAGTAAACCAGCACGAACAGAAATACCGCAATGCTGCCAACGATGCTGGCCAAGGCGCCCTTGCGAATCGAGTCCTGACCGAGCGACGGTCCCACGACCCGCTGCTCGAGGAAGTCGAGCTGTGCCGGCAGCGCTCCCGCGCGCAGAACGATCGCGAGATCCTTCGCCTCCTTCATGAGCGCGTCGCCGTCGCCCTGTCCCAGCGTGATCTGGCCGCGCCCGCCCCCGATACGGCTCTGGATCACCGGCGCGGAGTGCAGGATGCCGTCGAGGACAATCGCCAGCCGGTCGCCGATGTGGTCGCCCGTGATCTTATCAAAGAGCGCCGCGCCGCGCGGATTGAGGGAGAAGCTCACGTTCGGACGCCGAGTTTGGTGATCGAAGGCGACCTGCGCACCCGCGAGGTCATCAC
>CAYJTX010000138.1:0-8267 GCA_964372615.1 uncultured Bacteriovoracaceae bacterium
TGGATTTTTCGCCCTTTTCCGCACGATTTCTCTGGGTGTCGGCATTCTGAACGGTGCAGGCTCCGTGTTCTTTTCGAGTCGCCGAGAGCTCCTCGTCAACACCGCGAAGGGCGAGCCATTCGTGAACCAGCTGATGGTCGGCCTCCGGGTGGAACTGAAAGCCATACGCATGCTTCCCCACGCGATAGGCCTGGCGCTCGCAAGCGTCGTTTTCGGCCAGGAGGACCGCATCGGGGGGAAGGTGAAAGGTATCCTGGTGCCACTGGTAGACGACGGGGGTCTCTCCGCCTGACCGCAGAACGGAGTCCTCGCGTCCCTCGGCGTTCAGGCGGATCGGAAACCACCCGACTTCGGGTTTGATATTCGGAGTGACACGTCCCCCGAGCGCTCGGGCAAGCATCTGGCCACCCAGGCAGACGCCAGCGATCGGAAGGTCCTTGAAAGTGGCTTCTCGAAGCAGCTCGCACTCGGCTGGAATCCAGGGGTGCTGGCCGTCATCATTCGCACCCATTGGGCCGCCGAGAGAAACCACTCCGCGAAATTCGCTGACTCTCGGATAGGCATCCCCTCGGTAGGGGTGGATCCACTGAGCGACGATCCCCTGGCTTTCGATCGCCCTCCGAATGGCGGCGGGGTGCTCATATTGGGCATGCTGAATGATGAGGACAGGGCGCCTGAGGTCTTTTCTGATTCGCTTCGGCTTCTTTCGCGCAGGATCCCTGGATCGTGGAGAAGTCTTCGGGCGCGAGGAAACCATGTGCTGATTCTCACCTGAACCCCGTCAACCGTCCAGACAGCCGGAAAAGAGAAAGGCCGAAGAGCCGTCGGGGCTCTTCGGCCTTTCTCTTCAAGAGTGATTTTCTGTTTCAGAAGAACCAGTGAACGCTCAGGCCGAGAATGGTCGAGGCCTGCGACAACACGAAATTGAAGTTGCCGTCCAGGATCTGGAAGATCGGCCCGCCATCTGCGCTGATGAGGAGCTGCGAAACGCCCGGAATGGCGAAGTGAAAGCCCGCAAGGGGCGAGAGGTTCAGGTAGAATGCGTCCGGCTTCGCGCCGACGGTGCGCGTGCCGAGATTGAATCCTCCGCCGAGGTGGAAGCCGGACAGCTGGCCACCACTGACGGTGCGCTTATAGGCAGAGCCTACTCCGAAGTTGAAGGGGCTGGAAGATTCCACGCCCAGGATGAATTGGAGTGTGTCCTTTTCGCTCATGTCGAGCTGGCCGCTGAGGGCCGGAGTGGTGTCACCGATGATGATCGTCGTGAAGCCCAAACCGAAGCGGCTGTTCGACGCCCCCGTCGAAGGCGCAGATGACGTCGATACTGACGAAGCCTGGCTCGACACGATAGATTCACCGCGGCGTTTGGGTGTACCGGCGGCCATGGCGCCACTCGACACAAAGAAGAAAAAGGTCAGTACGACAACAACAAGTGACGTGATTTTTTTCATGTTGGGCAATTTGATTCACAGTGAATGGTGATGTCAACGGAAGGATCAGTCGTCTACTGCTGACGGGCCAGCTCGGATGATGCGCGGCATAATGCATAGTTATCGATGTCATCTCGGGATTGAGCGTTGACAATTGAATGGAATGGTGAAAATTTGCTCCGACATACGCTCATGCCCGGCGTAGGGGTACGTTTGTTCACAAGCGGCATCTCAGAGTTTCAGTTTGAGTGCAGTTGACTTGCGGTCGATGTGCTTGGCTGGGGTAGGTTTGGACTCGGTCGAAAGCTGGAGTAGCTCAGCTGGTAGAGCATCGGTTTTGTAAACCGGTGGTTGGGGGTTCGAGTCCCTTCTCCAGCACCATTCGAGTGGGCAGCGCGTTGAGCCGAAAGGCCGGCGTGAAGAAAATGAGAAAACTGTTCGAGAACAGAGGAGAGATACCCAAGCGGCCAAAGGGACCAGACTGTAAATCTGGCGGCGTACGCCTTCGAAGGTTCGAATCCTTCTCTCTCCACCACTCGTTAGGTGATACGCGCCTGAGCATTATGGTAGCCATTGAAACATTTTTTAGTAGGGTGCGGCAGTAGCTCAGTTGGCTAGAGCATCAGCCTTCCAAGCTGAGGGTCGAGGGTTCGAGCCCCTTCTGCCGCTCCAAAAATTTTATGCCACCTGGACATCGTCGACGGTTCAGGAAGGCGCCAGGAGGGCGAGTGAGTGAGATGGATGTGTCGGCACCCAGGTAAGTGTTCTTAGTGATGAACTGAATCGTGAATCGTGAGGAAGCAAGTTGTGAAGGATGGAGTTTCTAGGAACGCTCTTGTAGCTCAGTGGTAGAGCACTCCCTTGGTAAGGGAGAGGTCACGGGTTCAAGTCCCGTCAAGAGCTCCAGATTAGGCACCGGTCCTAGGTTTCGGTGCCCTCAAATTGCCTGCGAAGCAGGCCGAACTTCGAGAAGATAAAGAACCTAATCTAACAGCGGAGGCCTTGAAGAGGTATGTCTAAGGAGAAATTTGAAAGGAACAAGCCCCACCTCAATATTGGGACGATCGGGCACGTCGATCACGGCAAGACGACCTTGACCGCGGCGATCACGTCCGTTCTCGCGAAGAAGGGTCTTGCCCAGGTACGTGCGTACGATTCAATCGATAACGCGCCGGAAGAAAAGGCGCGTGGAATCACGATCAATACTACGCACGTCGAATACGCGACAGAAAAACGTCACTACGCGCACGTGGACTGTCCCGGACACGCCGACTACGTGAAGAACATGATCACAGGCGCCGCCCAGATGGACGGCGCGATCCTGGTCGTGTCGGCCGCCGATGGGCCCATGCCGCAGACTCGGGAGCACATCCTCCTTGCGCGTCAGGTCGGCGTGCCCGCGATGGTCGTGTTTCTGAACAAGTGCGACATGGTGGATGACAAGGAACTACTCGACCTCGTTGAGATGGAGGTTCGCGAGCTGCTGACCTTGTACAAGTTCCCTGGTGACAAGGTCCCCATGGTGCGCGGATCCGCCACAAAGGCGCTTGAGGGCGACCCAGGTGACATCGGTGAGAAGGCGATCCTTGCGCTGATGGAGCATTGCGACAGTTATATCCCGCAGCCGAAGCGCGAGAAGGACAAGCCCTTTCTCATGCCAGTCGAGGATGTTTTCTCGATCTCCGGTCGGGGAACTGTTGTGACGGGGCGAGTGGAGCGCGGAGTGATCAAGGTCGGTGAGGAAATCGAGATCATCGGCCTTCGGCCGACCCAGAAGACAGTCGTTACCGGCGTCGAGATGTTCCGCAAGCTGCTCGACCAGGGTGAGGCGGGAGACAACATTGGCGCGCTTCTTCGTGGAACGGGCAAGGACGATGTCGAGCGGGGCCAGGTTTTGGCCAAGCCCGGCTCGATCACGCCGCACAAGAAGTTCAAAGGCTCCGCTTACATCCTCACGAAGGAGGAAGGCGGTCGTCATACTCCGTTCTTCAAGGGCTATCGTCCCCAGTTTTATTTCCGTACGACGGATGTCACCGGTGTCGTTACTCTCCCGGCAAACGTCGAGATGGTCATGCCTGGAGACAATGTTCAGATTGAGGTGGAGCTGATCGCCCCGATCGCGATGGAAAAGGAGCTTCGGTTCGCGATTCGCGAAGGGGGCCGTACCGTGGGAGCTGGCGTCGTCGCGGAGATTATCGAGTAGCTGACGTCTGATTAAGTAAGGAAGTCGGGAGTTAGAGCCATGCGCGTGATCGTGAGTTTGGATTGTACCGAGTGCAAGCGGAAGGGCTATGGCACGACGAAGAACAAGCAAAAGACTACGGATAAGCTCGAGAAGAAGAAGTTTTGCAAGTTCTGCCGAAAGCACACGGTTCATCGCGAAGGAAAGTGAGCCGAGCGTCTCGTAGGCCAGTAGCTCGAATGGTAGAGCGGCGGATTCCAAATCCGTAGGTTGGGGGTTCGAGTCCCTCCTGGCCTGCCATTTGATCCGATCGAGCCAATAGGCTCGTGTGAGTACGAGTGGACAGGAGAAAATGGAAAATCAGAATCAGAAATGGGTGAACCTGAGCTTTTTCACAGTGGCTGCTTTGGTGGCTTATGTGGTGTTTGCCTTGGCGATCAAGGTCGTTGGCACCTATGATCTCGAGGCACGCATCAGGAACATCGATCTGATCCTTCAGGTGGGTGCGATCGGCATCGGGGTGGTTGGATTTCTGGTTCTTAATCGGCATGAGCGGGCCAATCAGTTCATGCATGAGGTGGTCGCGGAGCTGACACGTGTCACATGGCCGACTCAGAAAGAAACTTCGTCTGCGACTTTTATCGTGATCATCATGGTTCTGATTTCAGGAACTCTTCTGGGGTTTCTGGATTTCATCTGGACCCGGCTGATTCAATTGATTTTGTAGCGTAAGCAGGCTTTGCCTGCGGGCTTCTAGTGGAGTGAGGAGTGGATTCAGTGAGCGACGAAAAAGTTGAAGAGCAAATACCTGCGGCCGAGCAGGCGCAGGTAGTGAAACCCACGGAACCCGTGCCGCGGCCTCCGACTCCGCATCATGCGGTCGCGGGAACGGCTCCGCCTGTCGGCGAAATGTCCTGGTACGTCGTCCATACGTATTCGGGCTATGAGAACAAGGCGAAGTTAGCGCTCGAGGAGCGGATTAAATCACTCAAGAAAGACTCATACTTTACTGCGGTGATCGTGCCCGAGGAAAACGTTGTCGAATTGGTCAAGGGTCAGAAAAAAACGACCAAGCGAAGGTTTTTCCCCGGATACATTCTGGTGAAGATGATTTTGAACGAGGAGACCTGGCACATCGTAAAAAATACACCGAAAATCACGGGGTTCGTAGGTGACAAGATCAAGCCTATACCCGTTCCGGAATCCGAAGTGCAAAAGATGACCAATCGCATTGCTGAAGGCCAGGTCAAGCCAAGACCGAGGGTTTCTTTTCACGAGGGAGAAAACGTACGGGTCGTCGATGGGCCGTTTTCCAATTTCAACGGAACTGTGGAAGACGTCAACCCCGACAAGGGAAAGGTCAAGGTACTGGTCAGCATCTTCGGTCGTTCGACCCCCGTCGAGCTCGATTTTATTCAAGTTGAAAAGGTTTGAGCGAGCATGTTACCAACTCGCGATTCCAGACAGGATTAAGGAGTCGTCGGTCAAGCTGTAAGGTTTGCCGAGAAATCGAGCCGATAGGCTCGCGCGAAATCGAGCCGGGAGGCTCCGCACATGGCTAAGAAGGTCACGGGACAAATCAAGCTCCAGATTCCGGGTGGTCAGGCCAACCCGGCTCCTCCGGTCGGGCCCGCTCTGGGTCAGCGTGGCGTGAATATCATGGAGTTCTGCAAGGCGTTCAACGCCAAGACGCAGGATCAGAAGGGCATGGTGATCCCCGTGATCATCACAGTCTATTCGGATCGTTCGTTTACGTTCATCACTAAGACGCCCCCCGCTTCGATTCTGCTCTTCAAGGCGGCAAAGGTCGAAAAGGGTAGCGGCGAGCCGAACAAGACCAAGGTCGGCAAGGTCACGAAAAAGCAGGTCGAAGAAATCGCGAGGCTCAAGATGCCGGATCTGAACGCCGGCAGTGTGGATGCAGCGATGCGAACGATTACGGGAACGGCTCGTAGCGCGGGAATTACCGTCACTGACTGAGGTCTAAAAATCAGTGGGAGCCAGCCCTTGGGCCGGCGCATGCACCACGGGGGACGCTATGGCGGATACGCCGACGAAACACGCGAAAAAGGGTAAGCACGGCAAGAAGTACTATGACGCCTGGGTGAAACTAGCAGAGGGAAAGAGGTACCTCGTTGGAGAGGCCTTTGATCTCCTTCCCCAGGTGGCTTATGCGAAGTTCGACGAAACGGTCGATGTCGCATTCAACCTGGGAGTCGATCCCAAGCACGCGGATCAGATGGTTCGTGGCGCGATCGTACTTCCCCATGGGATTGGGAAGACGCTGAGAGTTGTTGTTCTCGCTAAAGGTGACAAGGCAAGGGAAGCTGAAGCAGCGGGCGCCGATTGGGTGGGTTCTGACGATCTCATTGAAAAAATCACCGGAGGCTGGCTCGAGTTCGACAAGATGATCGCGACGCCCGATATGATGGTCGCTGTCTCAAAAGTCGGAAAAATTCTGGGTCCGCGGGGCCTGATGCCGAATCCGAAGCTTGGAACTGTGACCTTCGAAGTCGCGAAGGCGGTCAAGGATCAGAAGCTCGGTAAGGTGGAATACCGGACGGAGAAGACGGGCATCATTCATGTGGTGATCGGAAAGAAATCCTTCGGGGCCCAGAAGCTGCGGGAGAACTATCTGGCTCTGGCGGCTGTTATCGTTCGGGCCAAGCCGCCAACCAGCAAAGGAGTCTACCTCAAGAAGATCACGCTATCGACCACCATGAGCCCCGGAATCATGGTCGACGCCGCCGACACTCTGTCAGCGGCCGGAGTGGGCTGAGGCATGGCCCCTCCAGGAACTGGTGAGAAGGGAAATCCGCGATGAACCGGACTGAAAAGGCCGAATTGGCGAAGACGATGGGAGAGAAGCTCGCGAAGGCGAAGGTCGCCATCTTCGCGGACTTCAAGGGCCTTACTTCGTCGCAGGCCGACAACCTCAGGAAGCAGTTGCGGGCGACTCAGACGGAGGTCGTCGTCATTCGCAACAATCTCGCCCGGCTTGCGACGAAAGAGGGCCAGCACGGTGAGCAGGCCAAATTATTGATGGGCGCGGTGGTGGGGCCGACGCTTGTGGCGTTCGCATACGCGGATGCAGCGGATGCGGCGAGGGTCATTCACGGTTTCGCAAAGGACAATGAGGCGCTGAAGCTCAAGGACAGCCTTATGGGTCAGAAGCGCATCTGGGTGACTGATATCGAGGAGCTTGCCAAGCTGCCTACGAGAGAAATCTTGCTCGCCAAGATGCTGGGGACGCTCAATGCCCCGGCGACGAACTTTGTAGGAGTGCTAGCAGCGGTGCCGAGAAGCTTGGTGACCGTGTTATCGGCAATCGAGAAAAAGAAGGCGGGTCAGGTATAGAGAAGGCTTGACTGATCAATGGGTTTGCTGCGAGCACGAAGCCGCAGCGTAGGGTCCCGTCGTCGAGCCGCGAGGCTCGCAAGGTAATCGAGCCGGGAGGCTCGCGTTCCGGCGAATTGGGACGAGGCCAGGAGGCCGCGCGCAGGGTGAATGGAAGAGGTAGGTAAGAAAATATGTCTGCTGTTACGAAGGAAAATGTCATTTCCTTTATCGAGAACATGTCAGTGCTCGAGCTGTCACATCTGGTGAAGGAGCTCGAACAGAAGTTCGGTGTTTCGGCAGCTGCTCCCGTCGCGGTGATGGGTGCGGGCGCAGCGGCTGGTCCGGTTGCCGAGGCGAAGACCGAGTTCAACGTGGTTCTCCTGGCCGCTGGTGACAAAAAGATCAACGTCATCAAGGTCGTTCGCGAGATCACCGGCTTGGGTCTGAAGGAAGCCAAGGATCTGGTCGAGGGCGCCCCGAAATCCGTGAAGGAAGGGGTTTCCAAGGACGACTCCGAGACCATGAAGAAGAAGCTGGAAGCCGAAGGGGCGAAAGTCGAGATCAAGTGATTCTCGGCCGCTTGCGACCTCTGTTTCCGGCCTGGAAGCGGATACGACACTCTTGGAATGGGCCCTTGCCATCACGCGAAAAGCGGGTAGGTTGGGGTGCGCCGTCTGAGGGGGTTGTTTCATTTCCATCCACTCTAGGGAGCTGAACGTTGCCGGGTCTGCCCGGTGGCGGTGATCTCAGCACCCTCGGGTTTTTTGCGCGTTCAAGACTCCAGCGTGCTTTTAGGACGCTGGTGATCCATTCGAGCCGACTTGGCTCGCGTTTAAGGAGTCCGCATGGCTGCTCTTTTCTCCGAGAACCGAAGAGTCCGAAGGGACTTCTCGAAGATCGCTGCACAGGTGGAGATCCCGAATCTCATCGACCTCCAGCGGATCAGCTACGAGAAGTTTCTTCAAGCTGACGTTCCACCGCAGAAACGAGAGAATTTCGGTCTCCACGCGGTGTTCAAGTCTGTCTTCCCGATCGAGGACTTCAACAAGACGGCCTCGCTCGAGTTCGAGAGCTACGTTCTGGAGAAGCCCAAGTATGACGTGGGCGAATGCCGTCAGCGGGGAATGACGTTCGCGGCTCCCCTGAAGATCACAGTTCGGCTGGTGGTCTATGACGTGGATGAGGAGGCAGGGACTCGCAACATCCGCGACATCAAGGAACAGGAAGTCTACATGGGCGAGATCCCGCTCATGACTGAGGCGGGCTCATTCATTATCAATGGCACCGAGCGCGTCATCGTCAGCCAGCTCCACCGG
>CAYJTX010000139.1:0-8167 GCA_964372615.1 uncultured Bacteriovoracaceae bacterium
TCTGGCAGGTTTCGGCCCCGAGCAAATTTTCTGGCTACTTCAGACCCACCACACTAGCGCACCTTCCAGGACACCGCCCGCCGATGCGCGCGCTTCCACGCCATCCAACCCAGGAGCAGCGCGCCCGCGATCTCCCCGCCGATCGTGTAGGGATGCAGCAGTGAAAGAAGATGCACGGACGGTCCGCCGAAGGGGATGTCAGGAAACTGCGCGCCCAGGAGCGGAAACAGAAGCACGTCGACCGTTCTCTGACCTGGGAGCTTGGGCTCGGCGAAGAGATCGCCCAGGTTATCGAGAAAGAGGTGAGTGGCCGCCCCAATCGTCACCGCCGCAAGCACGCGAGACCGGCGCCAGGCCGCGAGGCTCGCGACCACGAGCAAGACGATCGCCGTGTGCGCGATCGTACGAGTGCCGCTGATCAGCCCCAGGTCCGCGCCGCTTCGCCCGGTCGCGAACGAGAGAACGTAGTAAAGGGGCTTGTCGAAGATGTCGGGAGCGAGGGTGCCCAGAAAGATCCACCGACGCCGAAGGCCCCTTGACCAAGGCTGCACGAGAGTCGCTCCGACGCCGAGGTGACCGAGGACGAACACTAGTTTCTCACCACGACCTTGCCGAAAATACTGCGACTCTCGAGCTTGGCGAGGGCCTTCGGGTAATCCGCCATCGGAAAAACCGAATCGACGACTGGCCGAAGCTTGCCCTGGCCCACGAGCCCAACCACGCGGACGAGGTCCGCCTTCCCGCCCATCGTCGCGCCCAGCAGCGACAGGTTCTTGAAGAAGAGATGCCGGAGGTCGATCTTGATCTCGGCTCCTGCGGTGGCCCCGCAGGTCACCAGCCGGCCTCCCCACGCGAGGCACTTGAAGCTCTCCTGGAAGGTCTCTCCGCCCACGTGATCCACCACGACATCGACGCCCTTGCGCCCTCGTGCCGCAGCCCACTTGCGGACGACCTCGCGAAACGGGGTCGTCTTGTAGTTCACGACCTCATCGGCGCCGAGCGCGCGTACCCGCTCGATCTTGTCGTCACTCCCGACGGTCGTGATCACGTCGGCTCCCAGCAATTCAGCGATCTGGATCGCCGCGACTGAAACGCCGCTCCCGCCCGCCTGGATGAGCACGAGCTCGCCCGGTTTCACCTGCGCCTTGCGCACCAACATCGTCCAGGCAGTGACGAATGGAATCGAAAGAGAAGCCGCCTCTTCGGCGTTGAGACCGGCCGGCCGAAGGATGAGGTTCTGGACCGGATAGACCGCGAAATCAGAGCAGCCGCCGTCGGAGTGCTCGCCGTAGATCCCGAAGGAACGGCAGAGCGGGTCGTTCCCGCCCAGGCAGGCCTCGCACCGCCCGCAAGACGCGATCGGACTTGCGATGACCGGGGAGCCGGCCTTCAATCCCTCGGCTGACAGCGCAGCCTCGGCGCCGGGCCCGAACGCGTCGATCACACCAACAGCGTCGCAGCCCGGAATCATGGGGAGAGGGAAGAGGTGCCCCGGAACGCCGTTTCGCACCCAGAGGTCCAGATGATTGAGCCCGACGGCTTCGACGCGAACTCTCACCTGCATCGGGCCCGGCTCCGGCACCGGCACTTCGACTCTCTTGAGAACTTCCGGCCCGCCGTGGGAGTCGACGCGCCAGGCCTTCATTAACCGCGCGCCCCGAGCCTCTCGGCGACCTGGGAGGCGATCGCCCTCGCCGAAATTCCAAACCTTTCGTAGAGCTCGCCGGGTTCCCCGCTCTCCCCGAAGACGTCCTGAATCCCAAGTTTGAGAAGAGGGGCGTGACGCCCCGAGCGAGCCAGCGCCTCGGCAACGCAGGTCCCGAGGCCACCGAAAACGGTATGATCTTCGACCGTGATCAGGAGCTCGCACTGCCCTGCAATAGCAGTGACGCCCTCGTCGTCGAAGGGTTTCAAACTGTGGGCGTTCCACACCGACATCTCGATGCCACGTTCGCGCAGGGCCTGCGCGGCGTGCATCGCCTCAGCCACTCCGGCGCCCGTCGCCACGCAGCCCACTCTCCGTCCTCCCGCTCCGTCGAAGCCCCGAAGCTCCAGCAGCTTGAGGGGGCGGAAGCCCGCGCCCTTCGGGAAGAGATCCGGAAGCGCCTGTCTCGTGAGCCTCAGATACGCCGGGCCCTTCCAGGTCCGGACCAGGAAATCCATGAGGTGCTCGGTCTCGGTGGCGTCCATCGGCTGAAATACACCCATCGTCGGCAGCGCGCGCATGAGCGTCACGTCTTCCAACCCCATCTGGCTGTGGCCGTCGTCGCCGATGCCGACGCCGGCGTGTGTGCCGACGAGCCTCACGTTGGCCTGTGCGTAGGCCACGCTGAGCCGGATCGTGTCGTAGCGTCCGGTGAGAAAGCAACCGAAGCTGCAGAGAAATGGGAGCTTGCCCGTGAACGAGAGCCCCGCCGCCGTGCCGATCATGTTCGCTTCGGCGATTCCCATCTCGAAAAATCGGTCGGGAAACTTCTTAGCGAAGAGCTCGGACTTCGTCGATTTCGAGAGATCGGCGTCGAGCACCACGATTTCCCGATGGGTCTCTCCCAGCCTAGCCAGCGACTCGCCGAAGGCCTGCCTGGTCGCTTTTCCGGCCATGTCAGCTCCCCTGCCCCGAGCGGTGTCCGCCCCGGATTTCGTCGATCGCCTTCTGAGCCTCGTCCGCTTTCGGAGCGACCCCATGCCAGTCGATCTTCCCTTCCATGAACGAGACGCCTCGACCCTTGACTGTCCGTCCGAGGATCAACGCAGGCTTTCCGCCTGGAGCGTCGGCCTTGGCGCGGTCGAAGGCCGCAAGAATCACCCCGTGATCGTGTCCATCGATCTCGAGCACGTTCCAGCCGAAGGAGAGCCACTTGTCGGCGAGGGGCTCGAGCGGCATCACCTCCGAAACCGGGCCGTCGATCTGGCCGTTATTCGCGTCGATCATGACGCAGAGATTCGACAGGCGAAACTTGGCGGCCGAAAGGGCGGCCTCCCAAATTTGACCTTCCTGGAGCTCGCCGTCCCCGAGCAAGCAGTAGACTCGCGAGGGCTTGCCATCCAGCCTGAGGCCAAGCGCCAGCCCTTGGGCGACCGAGAGTCCCTGCCCCAGGGAACCCGTCGAGGCCTCGAGGATCGGCATTCGAACGCGATCGGGGTGACCCTGAAGCCGGCTGCCGGTTCTGCGAAGAGTCCCGAGCTCTTCGACCGGAATGAACCCCTTCTTGGCCAGGATCGCATAGAGCGCAGGCACCCCGTGCCCCTTGGAAAGCACGAACCGGTCCCGATCCTCCGCAAGGGACGACGGCGAATCGACTCCCCGCATCTCACCGAACCAAAGTGCCGTCAGCAGATCGATCGCCGAAAGACTGCCCCCCGGGTGGCCTGACTTGGCAGCCGTCAACATTTCGATGATCCAGACTCGCAGCTCGCTGGCCGTATCGGCCAACTTCCGGGGATCTCTCATGGCCATAGTTGACCCCGGATGTACCACCAGATCCCATTTGCGTCAGTCGGGGAATTGCCTGAAACTTGACCAATATGCCCAAGAAGTGGTGGGTGCTCGCCTCGATCGCCTGCGGCACGTTCATGGCGACGCTGGATTCCAGCGTCGTCAACATCGCGCTTCCGACGCTGACCAAGGCGCTAGGAACCGACCTCCACAAGGTCAAATGGGTCGTCATCGTCTACCTGCTCGTGATCACCTGCCTCCTGCTGCCGGTGGGCCGCTTGTCCGATCAGTATGGGCGCAAGAAAGTATTTCAACTGGGCTTTCTCGTTTTCATCGCCGGCTCTGCCTTCTGCGGCCTGTCCTCGAATCTCCCCCTGATGCTTCTCGCCAGGATCATTCAAGGAGTAGGGGCAGCCATGCTGATGGCCAACGGTCCAGCAATCCTGACAGCCAGCTTTCCTGCCGCCGAGCGCGGAAAGGCACTCGGTACGATGGCGATGGTGGTGAGCGCTGGGCTCGTATCAGGACCGACCATCGGTGGATTCCTGATCACCGAGCTCGGATGGCGGAGCATTTTCCTGGTGAACCTCCCCGTGGGCCTCTTCGGAGTTCTCATGGTCTACCTCCATGTCTCTCGCGACCCGCACCACAAGATTCCGGCGCCCTTCGATTGGCCGGGAGCTCTGCTTCAGAGCATCATCCTGCTGGGCTTCATGGTGCTGATGGATCCACCGAGCATATCGGTCTCGGGCAGCAGCCCGTTCGAGATTTCCAGAATCCTGCTTTTCTTCGGCGTCGTCGCCTTCGGGCTCCTCTTCGTCCGGATCGAGCTCGACGCGCACGCCCCGCTCTTCGACCTTTCCCTGCTCGGTCATCGCGTCTTCTGGACGGCGAATCTCGCGAGCTTTCTGATGTTCCTCTCCTATTCGGCCTTGGTCGTACTCATGCCCTTTTTTCTAGAAGAGGTCCTGCATCTCACCCCCGACAAGGCTGGCCTCTACATGTCAGCGATCCCCCTGACGATCCTCGTCGTCGCTCCGATCAGCGGCCGCCTCTCCGACCGGGTAGGAAGCCAGGGCCTCAGCTCGATCGGGGCCGCCCTCTGTGCGATCGTCCTGTTCGCGATGGCCGGCTCACTCGGTCCGGGGCTCAGCGATGTCAGCACCCCGTTCGAGGTGCTTCTGGGCCTCAGCCTCCTGGGAATGGCGACTGGGCTTTTCCAGTCACCCAACAACAGCGCCATCATGGGTTCCGTTCCCCATTCCAAGCTAGGTGCCGCCTCCGCCCTTCTCGCGACGGTGCGAAACCTGGGAATGGTTACCGGCACCGGCCTGGCGACCGGGCTCTTCCTTTGGCGCAAGGAAACGAGCGGCGATTTCGTGCAGTCGCTGCATCTCGTTTTCGCCACCGCGGCGGTCGTGTCCGTGGGAGCCATGCTGGCCTCCCTCGGCCGGGGTCGGAGGGCCTGAGGCCGTGGCCTGGAAACCGAAGGAGAAAGAGCTCACCCTGGAGGAGGCGATCGCGCTCGCCAAGAAGGAGCTCGCGCCGTTCTGGCATGGGTCTCCGCCACTGATCGCCGCGGTCCAAGGAAGGGGAACGAGCGCCTTCCCACTGGACCCTGAGTTTACCAAAAAGTCCTGGTTCATCGTATTCCTGGACCCGACGAATTTCGAGGGAGAGGCCTCCGCCCGGACGGCCAGGGAGTTTGCCCGCCGCTACGAGCCTGAAAATCTCCACTTTCTGGCCGTGCTCCACCCTTCGTTCCACTTCATAACGGAAAGACACTGGGTCGAAGCAGCCCTCAAACGCCTCCAGATCTCGTTTCCGGCGGTCGTCGATACCAACGGCCTACTCGAGTCGTCATTCGGCGACGGGCCCCTGCCGCGAGTCGTGCTCTGGACCTCAGGCAAACCCGTCCTCAGCTCATCAGGACAGGACTGGATTACCCGAGTCGAAGGCGACCTTCAGGCATTCCTTCGTTCAAGGGATCCGGGTCTCCCACTGCTCCCGGTACGGGAAACTCACGAAAACTGCTTTCGAGCGATCCTCAGCAAGCACCTGGGGCGCGGAAAGGGATCGACCACGCCTCGTTTCGGATTTTCGCGACCCGGGCAATCCGGCTTCTCAACCACCCTGTTCCCGACCCGTGAACCAGCGATCCTCGACTCGCTCGGCAAAGGTGAGATCGCCATCACCGGGAAGTGGATACAGGACGAGGAGAGAATTGCGACCTCCGACCCGAGCGCGACTCTCGGCTTCATCTGCCCGGCCAGCCGTTTCTCCATACTCGCGCAGTCGCTCGCGAACGTCTCCGAAAGAAACAAGATCGGGATCGAGCTCAATCACCAGCCCGCGCTCGATATTTTCCGAGGCGACGACCTGGAATTCGACGAAGACGGGTCGTCCATGGTGGTTGTGGATTCTCCTCGGCTTTTTCACGCCCTTGCGAACCTCGGAGAAAAGGAGAGGAGAGTGCTCCTGCGCTTCCCTTCCGCCCAAAGGAGTGCCGTCGCGATCTACGCGCTGCGTTTCGCGAATTCGTTCGCGCCGAATGAATCCACGGGTTAAAAGTCGACCTCAAACCATTCGGAGGAACTGCATGACGACAAGTGGAACGACGCGGGGATGGATCCGGGCGATCCTGGCAGTGAATCTCGGGTTGCTCGCAGGAGTCGCCGCGGCAGGATGCTCCAGCGGCCCGAAATCGAAGGATGCGGAATCAGTCGGCGTAACCGGTTCGCTCAAGCCCCTCTGGACGGTGACAGAATCGGTGCAGAGCCCCGAGAGCGCCTACTTTCACGAGGAGAGCGGATTCCTCTTCGTCTCGAACGTCGTCGGGGAAGCGACCGCGAAGGACGGGCAGGGCTGGATATCGAAGCTCGACATGAACGGAAAGGTCCTCGAGCCGCAGTGGATCTCGGGCCTGAACGCCCCGAAGGGGATGCGAGCCTCGGGAAACACCCTCTGGGTCTCCGATATCGATCAGGTCGTGTCGATCGAGATCCCGACGGGCAAGATCAAGAGCAAGGTAGCAGTGAAAGGCGCCAAGTTCCTGAATGACGTCGCAGTCGGCCCCAAGGGGGAAGTCTACGTCTCCGACATGCTGACGGGTAAGATCCACGTAATCCGCGGCGGCAAGGCCTCGGTATTCATGGCGGGCGACAAGCTCGAGTCCCCGAACGGCCTTCTCGTCGTGGACGGAAAGCTCTTCGTCGCCGGCTGGGGCGAAAAGATGAAACCCGACTTCTCGACGAAGACCCCGGGGCATCTCTACAGCCTCGACCTCGCGACGAAGAAGAAGACGTTGGTGACGCTTCAGCCCTTGGGTCACCTGGACGGTCTCGAGCGCCGGGAGGACGGCTCCTTTGTCGTGACCGACTGGATGGCCGGCAAAGTCTACTCGGTCGGCGCGGACGGCAAGAGCCAGGTCCTTCTCGAGGGGTTCAAGGGTGCCGCCGACATCGGCATCATCCCGGAATCCAAGACGCTCATCGTGCCTCGGATGGGGGAGAACCAGGTCACGGCGTACCATCTCGGGAACTAGACTGGCCGGAGTTTTCCAGCGCCACCGCGAAGTTTCGCCGAAACTGCCGCGCTTTCACACGCCGAAGCGCTGATCCTCGCACGCGGGCGGCGTACCCCTCATCCGTCTCCGTCTCGAGGCGACTCCAGTCGGAGAGAAGGGCCCCAGAATCCGGAGGGGCCGGAAAGTCCGCCGCTAGCTCCGAAACCTTCTCCGCCCTGCGGTTGAAGGGGCAGACCTCCTGACACACGTCGCAGCCGGCGACCCACGTTCCGATCCCTCGTCTCAGCTCCGGATCCTCGGGCGGCCCTCCCCGCCATTCAAGCGTGAGGAAGCTCACGCATCGACGCGAGTCGAGCACCCTCGCTTCTGGAAAGGCCCGCGTCGGGCAACCCTGCAAACAGCGATCACAGGCACCGCAGTAATCCGGGAGCGGGCTGGGACCGAGACCTACAGGAGAATCCAGAAGCACGATCCCGATGAACACGTAGCTCCCCAGTTTCGGGTGGATGAGCATCGCGTTCTTTCCGATCCATCCCAAACCGCACTCGCGTGCCCAGGCGCGCTCAAGCACGGCGCTCGTGTCGACGCAGGTCTTCCAGCGGAGCGGGGCGAGCCCGGCGCGAACCCCTTCCGCGGAAACGCGCTCCACCGTTCTGTCGAGCGCCCCGGCCACTTCGGAATGATAGTCCTGCCCGCGAAGGTACCTCGCGTACCTGGGTCCAAGGGCTGGGTTCGTCGAACCGGCTGGGCGCGCGTCGTAGGGACGCAGGACCGAGAACACGGATCGCGCCGCTGGAAAAAGCGCGCGGGGATCCGCCCTGCGGTCCAGGCCCCTCTCGAGGTAACCCAGCCCTCCGTGCCGGCCGGAAGCGACCCAGCTCTGGTAGCGCTCCACGTGCAGGGACAGATCCACTCGATCGATGTCAACCGCTCCGGCGACCGGGAACCCTTCGCCCTTCGCCGCGGCTACCAGGCGGTCACGGAGATCGCCATCGACACTCACCGAACGACGGGCCCCTGGGCTTCCTCCCAGGCGCAGATCCCGCCATCCAACGACTTGAGCTTCTCGAAACCGAGCATTCTGAGCGCCAGCAGGCCCTGCAGACTTCTCATTCCGTGCGCGCAGTAGATGACGATCTCCTGATCCGGATCGAGCTCGCCCGGTGCACGCACTTGAAGCTCGCCGAGCGGAATGTGCTTCGCCC
>CAYJTX010000140.1:0-8111 GCA_964372615.1 uncultured Bacteriovoracaceae bacterium
GACCGCGCTCACCGGCGGCCAGGGGGGGCCCGACGCCGAGCTGTGGACAGATGAGAAGCGTCAGCGACCCAACGAGCAGGTGGACGAGCGAGACCTTCGAGAAGACAAACCAGCCCGGGGGATTGAGATCCGCTTTCACGTTCTCGAGAATCCGTTCGGTGAGCACCTGAGGCGGCCCCACCTCTTCGGCCGAATGGAACTCGCGGAACTCGTCGACCCACTTCATGCGTCCTTACCCCCGAGCGCCCTGAGACGCCGCACGGCCCGGCTCACGAGCTGGCGCGCATTGGCCGGCGACGTCTCGAGCTTCCGGGCGATCTCCTCGAACGGCAGCTCGCCGAGGTACCGAAGCTCGACCGCCCTGCGCTGCTCGGCGGGCAGGGAACCCAGGTCCGGAAGATCGGGAGCGGGCGGCCCGGGCGCGGCGGGCGCGTTCTCGACGGCGATCGGGTCGAGCTCCTCGAGCCTGCGGCCCTTGGCACGAAGCCCATCCACCAGCGCGCTCCGACACACGGTGAAAAGCCAGGGCACGAACGGGTACGAGGGATCAAAGCGGCCGCGCGACTTGTGAAGCTTCAGAAAGGTGGCCTGAAAGACGTCGTCGACCAGCGCCCTCTCGCGGAGCCTCGCCCGGAGGTAGCCGTAAACCTTCGGCGAGTGCCGGCGGTAGAGAGTCGCGAATGCCTTTTCGTCGCCCTGCTGGTACGCGCGCATGAGAGTCTCGTCGCTTTCCTCGTCGAGTGGCGGTTTGCCGACGGGCGATTCCTTCAAATCGCCTTCCTTTCCCATGAGTGAGTACGCTCCCTGTTGACCAGGTTGTGACCCCAGCGTCTTATTATTTCAGGCTATCGGATTGCGGGAGTTTAAAACACTGAAATCATTGAATGATTGCGACCATCCTCGAACACAGTGGCTGGAACTGGGGCTTGAACGATTCGGAGAGGCCGGCCTGGAAGGCCTGCGCATCGAAGTCATGGCGCGGAAGCTGGGCAGCAGCAAGGCGGGCTTCTACTGGTACTTCAAGTCGCGCCCGACCTTCATGAAGGCGCTTTTCGAATACTGGCGAGAGCAGGAGACCCGTCGGCTCATCGACGCAGCGGAGGGTGCCGGCGCCCCCGCGCATCAGGTGGCACGCCCTTTTCAGCGAGGCCACCCATCTCCGCCGGTCCGGGGATTTTCTGTTCTTCTTGCGTCGCCTCGCCCGGCGTCAGCCGTCGCTGGCTCGCCTCCTTCGGGAGACCGAGTCCGAGCGCATGGGGTACCTCGCCCGAGTCCTCGTGGATCTGGGCCAGAGCCCGACCGAGGCACGCGAGTCGGCGGAAGCACTGGGCTCTCTTCCGATCCCGGGTTGCACCGAGGTCAGCGTTTCAGAGCGCGTCTCCGCTGAAGATCGCGGTCGAACGCGGCCGGGGCCGGAGTTGCCACCCTCCCTTCGGCGGCTGGGCGTGAGGCCGATCTACGTGTTCGAACGAGATGCGCTCTACGAGATCTCGAACAGTACGATCCATGCGCTCCTTCACCTGGGGTGGACCGCGGGCATTGCCGAGCTCGCCGTGTACGTGAAAGTTCGGAGCTGGGTCAGCCGCCTCTACCTCCTGGCGATTTCTCCATTTCGTCACGCCATCGTGTATCCGAGCCTGATTCGCGGCGTAAGCCGGAAATGGCGAGCGGCGCGAGCGACTGGATTCACCGGGCCGGGCCGGCAGGTTGAACATCCTTAAACAGAGCGTCCAGGAGCGGCCAGAGTAAACTCAGTGAAGCCCAACAGAGGAGTCCGAGGAAGCTCACCTGGTTGTTCACTCCCAGGCCGATCCAGGAGGCGACGAGCCCCGTGCTGACGAACGCGATCGCCAGCCACGGAAGAAGCTTCCAGGGCAGCCGCTGCAGGACGGCGGCGATCGCCACGACGGGAATCCACAGGAAGACGCCCCAGCGCCAGCTCAGGGGAGAGAACACGAGATAGCCGCAAAGCCCGAATGCCAGGAGCCCGAGCCTCACCTCAGGCGACCGACCGGAAAGCGGCCGGAGGCGTAGCCCGAGAAGGAGGGTGAGCGCCCCGTAAGTGGCCACGCCGAGAACGCTCAGGGCTCCGAACTCCTCCTGTCGAACCATGAGTCGAGCCAGGACCGCTGCGAAGCTCTGGTTGATGTTGCTGGTCATGAAGGCCGCGTCCTGCTGCACGCTGAGGCAGGTCCACCACTGTCCGAAGAGCTCCGCCAACGCTCCCGGTCCCAGCCAAAGCGCAGGAATCAGGAGGACGACCGCGGTCGCGATCGCCGCGCGCATCCCCTCGCGCCAGCCCATCGCCAGACAGGCCGGGATGAGGACGAGCGCCAGCGGGGGCTTGACCATGAGAACCCCTGCCCAGAGAAGCGCGCGCAGTATCTGGCCAGGTCTCGAGCGATGCGCCGAATGACCGATCGGGCCAGGCGAGATCAGCACGAGCAGGGCGCCCAGCACGAGGTCGATCTGGCCGTACGAAAGTGTTTCCAGCAGGCCGTGCCATGAAAACGCGGTCGCGACGATCACCGCGCTGACAAGCTGGCCCGGGTTCGAGGCGCGGACGACCAGCCTTCGCCCCAGCGCGATCAGCGCGCCGAAGTAGGCCAGGACCGACATCGCCATCCAGAGCGCGGCGGCGAGCTTCTGCTCCAGGAGAAAGAAAGACCCCCGGAGCAGGTACGCAAATGTCGGCGAGTACTTGAATGGTGAGCTGTCCGTTGGCTGATAGAGAACCTGGCCCGCGCTCAACCGCTCAGCCGCGACCCAGTAGACGTGGAAGTCGCCCGGGATGCGTGACGCCGGCTCGAGATACCAGACCGGTCCGAAGCGAATCGAAAGAGTCAGCGCGACGCCGGCGAAAAAAAGCGAAAGGACAACGGCGTGCGCGCTCGTTCGGCTCACTCTCTTTCTTTATATGCGAGTTTTCGCCCCTTTTACACGCGAGGCTTCGAGTTGTTTGCACGCGAGCGCCCCGCTCCCGCTTGACGGCCGCCCCCGACCCAAGGGAAGCCGGTAAGGCCTTTACAGCTTCTTACTCCTCTTTCTTTCAATTTCAGGCGCCCGGAGCGCCACAGACCTGGTTGATCCGCTGCCGGCGGGCCTCGAGTCCGTCGACCCGCTTCTGGAGGTCGTCGGCGTACTCGCCGACCCGGCCCATGAAGCGGACTTCCTCCTGGATCATCTCCAGGTAGAGGGCTTCCGACTTGCGGTAGCGGGCCTCGAGCTCCTCAGGCGTGAGATCGAAGAACCGCTCGATCATCGCGACCGACTCGTCCCGCATCTGGATCATCTGCCGATTGATGTGCTTCTCTTCGGGGTGGGTCTCGACGTACTCGTCAAGGCACTTGTACCAGTACTTCTGGTAGAGCTTGGCCTGGTCCATCGAGTCGCCGCCCCAGGGGATCAGGGGCACGTACTTCCACATGCACTCCTTGATGTAGGGCTTCGCGAAGCCCTTCAAATCCCGATCGTAGGCGTCCCAGACGTAGTCGACGACCGCCAGTGCCACGCGGCGGGTCTTCCGCTGGTGACGCCCGGCCGAGGCCTCGCGCGTCGAGTCTTTCTTGAGCGCCAGGTGATGCTGCACCTTGCGGAAGAGCTCGTGGCCCGAGATCTGGAACTGGTCGGCCAGGTCGCTGAGCTGGATCTCGGCCTTCACCATCAGGCGCGAGATCTCGCCGAGCTTCTCGCAGACGGTGAGCTGGTCGTTGCCCTTGAGCGTGTCCTCGATGCCCTCGTAACCCGTCACCAGGTCGTGGACGCCTTTCACGCTCTTGTAGATGCCGTGGTACTGATCCGAGCAGGGCCGGTCCGCGAAGTAGAGCTGATCGGAGCGGCCCTGGGTCACCCGCATCTCGCGCTCGAGGTCAGTCTTGAGCTCGTCGAGGTCCTGGGTGTTCAGGATCAGGGAGTCGCGGCTCAGCCCGCCCTCCTGTTGGAGCTTAAGAAGACCCAGCAGTCCGTCGAGCTTTCTCTCAAGCATGACGGCCTGGTTGCGGGTCTGGAAGTACCGGATGCGCAGCTCCTCGAGCGCGCCGTAGATGTCCTTCTCGCGCTTGATGCCTTTCATCAGCTCCATGAGCTTCTTGCCGCCCATGACCAGGCCGTCGATCGCGAGATTGACCGCCTGGGTGCCGACGACTGCGCCGGCTGCGGCGGCCGCGGCCCAGACGAAGGCGTGGCCGGGGTCGAGGAAGGTCTCGATCAGGTCGTTGGTGCGCTTGTACTCGCTGAGGTACTCGTTGCCGAGCGCCATCGCGTCGTCGCCAAGGCCTGTGACGTAATCCGTCAGATCCTGGATCTGGCCGAGTCCGTCTTCGATGAGCCCGTTGGTCTCAGCCCAGCTGGAGTTGACGTCGTCGCCGAAGCTGCTGACCGTGTCGTTGAGGGTCGCCAGCTCGTCCCCCACACCCGCCATCTCGGTGGCCATGGCCTCCTCGCCGCAGATCATCTGTTGAAGGAGGCAGCCGATGTCGCTTGAGCTGCAGCTCTCAGGGCAGGGCGTGCTCGACGCGGCATCCGCGCGAGCCGCGACTCCCGTCGACACGGCTGCGAGCATCGTAAGTGCCGCCCAGTGAGTGGTTTTTTTCTTTCCCTGACCTTTGGAGTGAGACATGACCGAAACCCCCAGTGGTTTGTTTGTGGATACCGAATTGAACGGCCCAGACGCCGAAAGTTGCGGACTCGCAGGAGAAAGGGGAAATGGGTGTCCAGGTTTTCGACGCCTGCGCATGCGGCCCCAAGGGCTCCGGAGACACGCGCGCTCTTGCCACCCTCTTGAATGAGCCCACAGGCCCGGGGATAGTGCCGGGATGACACAGTCCGAGTTCTTCCAGGAGGCTCCCCGGCTCGCCAACCAGTACGACGCCGACCCGCTGCTGAGATCCTGGCTCGAGAGAAAACTGCCGCCCGCCATGCTCGGCGAGATCGAGCCGGAGCTTCGCCGGCTCGGCGACCGTGTCTCCACGGGCGGCGACATCGCCAAGCTGGGCGATGCAGCGGAAGCGCAGCCGCCCCGCCACGTGCCCTATGATCCCTGGGGGCGGAGGATCGACCACATCGAGGTCTCGCCCGCCTGGAAAGCGCTCGAGCGCGCTTCGGCCGAGGAGGGGCTGGTCGCGATCGCCTACGATCGCAGGCACGGGCCGCTCTCGCGCATCCATCAGATGGCGAAGGTCTATCTCTTCGGACCGGCCTCCGCGATTTACACCTGCCCTCTCGCTATGACCGACGGCGCCGCGCGCGCGCTCGAGCTTTATGGAGACGCCGACCTCAAGGTGCGGGCCCTGCGCAGGCTCGTCGCGCGCGACCCGGCGAAGTTCTGGACCTCCGGCCAGTGGATGACCGAGCGGACGGGAGGCTCGGACGTCGGCGGCACGAGCACGGTCGCGCGCCGGGACGGCGAGCACTGGCGACTCACGGGCACGAAGTGGTTCACCTCGGCCACGACTTCGCAGATGGCGATGACCTTGGCCCGGATAGACGGCGCGCCCGAGGGGAGCCGCGGCCTGAGTCTCTTTTGCCTCGAGCTTCGCGACGACGATGGCCGCCTCAGGGACATCCGCATCCACCGCCTCAAGGACAAGCTCGGCACGAAGTCGCTGCCCACGGCGGAGCTCTCTCTGGAAGGCACACCGGCCCGGCTTGTCGGCGGCGAGGGAGACGGCGTGCGCAAGATCGCCTCCCTCTTCAACATCACCCGGATCTGGAATACCTGCTGCTCGGTGGGATACCTGCGCCGAGGGCTCGCGCTCGCGCGGGACTACTCGAGGCGCCGGGTCGCCTTTGGAAAGACTCTGGCGGAGCATCCGCTCCACCTCGAGACCCTGGCCGACCTCGAGGTGGAGCTACACGGCGCCTTCCACCTGCTCTTCCGGGCGGCGGAGCTGCTCGGCCGCGAGGAAACCGGCCAGGCCACCACGAGCGAGCAGGCGGTCCTCCGGCTCCTGACGCCGCTCGCGAAGCTCCTGACCGCGCGCCAGGCGATCGCGTCGGCGAGCGAGGTACTCGAGTGCTTCGGCGGCGCGGGCTACGTCGAGGACACGGGCCTGCCCCGAATTTTGCGCGATAGCCAGGTGCTGTCGATCTGGGAGGGCACGACCAACGTGCTCAGCCTCGACGCGCTCCGGGCGATCGAGAAAGAGCGCGCGCTCGAGCCCTTTCTGGCCGAGACCGGCGAGCGAGCCCGGGCCAGACGTGCTCCGGAGCTTCGCTCGGCTGCTGGGCAGGTGACGGAGGCTGTCGCGCGCCTGGCGACCTCCGAACGTACCGAAGCGGGAGCTCGGGCTTTCGCGTTCGACCTCGTGCGAGCTTACGCGGGCGGGCTGCTGATCGAGCACGCGGACTGGGCGCTCGCACGCGGAAAGCCGGCGGCGGCTCCGGTCGCGGCGGCTAGGCGCTGGTGCTCGAAACTCGTTCGGGCGTCAAGCCCATCGCCTGACGAAGCCTGGCTGCGAGACTCCGCTGCCCTGGCGCTTGGGATTCGCACGTCATGAGCCCAGTCGCGTCTCGCGAAAAAAAATGCCTGACCCGCAGCGACTCCTAATCTTGACTATTAAAGTTTAATATAGTAATTCGGCGCGTCATGCGCCTCAGCAAGGTCATTTCTGCGCTCCTGACGGGACTTTTCGGAGTCACTTCGATGGCCTACGGGGACCCCGCGCCCGTCCGCTTCGCGCGCGCCTGCGAGCCGGGTGAAGCCTCAACCACGATCGCGGCGGTGGGCGACGTGCTCCTTCATACTCCATTGCAGTCGCAGGCGACCCGCCTCGCCAGCCTAGGTCGATTCAGGACCCTTTGGACCGGCGTGGCGCAGCTGCTGGAGCAGGCAGGAACGACCTACGCCAACCTCGAGGGCCCGGCCGCGCGCGGCCTGCCGCTCGGAAGTTACCCGCGCTTCAACTATGACCCGGCGGTCATCGACGACCTCAAGGCCTCGGGCGTGGACGTCGTCTCAACGGCGAACAATCACGCGCTCGATCGCGATACGGAGGGCGTGCATCGCACAATCGAGAAGCTCGCGGGCGCGGGCCTCGCCTTCACTGGAACGCGACACAAGGACGACACGAACGCGTCTTGGTACACCGTGACTCAGCAGAACGGCTTCACGATCGCGTGGCTCGCCTGCACGTTTTCCACGAACGGCATTCCGGACCCCCACCGCGTAGTTCTCAAGTGCTACGAGCAGACCGCGCTCCTCGAGCGGATCATCAGCAACCTCTCGGCGCTTCCGCACGTCGACGCGGTCATCGTCACGCCGCACTGGGGGCAGGAGTACCAGTACACGCCCCAGGCCCGTGAGCGCGCGTTGGCCGAACGCTTCCTCGGGGCGGGGGCCCTCGCGGTGCTCGGCGCGCATCCACACGTAGTCCAGCCCTATGAGCGCTTTGTCGTCGATGGCCGCGAACGGCTAGTCGCGTTCTCGCTCGGCAACTTCGTGAGCGGACAGGAAGGCGTTCCCAGGCGTACCTCGATGCTGCTCTACCTGGGCCTCACCCGGGGCCGCGAAGGCGACGTCTGGATCAACGGCGTCCGGCACGTGCCGCTCTACATGAATCGCCCGACAGGCCTGATGAGCGTCGAGCCGCTCGATCGCCTGCCCAAGGCTCCCGCCGAGGCGCTCAGACTGGCACGTGACGTCCTTCCCCGCGAAAACGAGATCGGCTCCTCCGACACCCTCGTGACGAACCCCGAATGCGCGAGTAAGTAATGGGAGCTTAAGAAACGACCCTCACTTTCAGATGAATTGACGGACACCGCGCTCCCCAATTATCCTCAGACCGTCTCGAAGGGGAGAGGCCATGCCCTCAGGCTTTGACTTCATCGTGGTTGGATCAGGTTACGGCGGGCTCCTACCCGCCTGGCGGCTCACTCGCGCGGGCGCCCGAGTGCTTCTGCTGGAGCGCGGCCGGATCTGGAACGCACAGGAATTCCAGCAGTCGTGGGATCCGCGCTACCTCTCTCATCTCTACGACTTCCTCATCTCCGAGTCGCTGACCGAGATCTACCGGACTTCGCGGATCTTCGGAGGCGGATCCGTGCTCAACGCGATGATGCACCAGCGGATGCCTTCCTCAGGCTTCGACTTCGTAGACCCCGATACAGATCGG
>CAYJTX010000141.1:0-8108 GCA_964372615.1 uncultured Bacteriovoracaceae bacterium
GGAGATGATGCCGTTCCACTCCTGGTCGGTGCCCGGCAGGAATCCGGGCACATCGACAAACGTCACGAGCGGGATATTGAACGCGTCGCAGAACCTCACGAAACGCGCCCCCTTGAGTGACGCGTCGATGTCCAGGCACCCTGCCAGGTGCGCCGGCTGGTTGCCGACGACTCCCACGGTCCGCCCACCTAGCTTCGAGAAGCCCACGACGATGTTACGGGCGAAGGTCGCGTGGACCTCCAGGAACTCGCCGCCATCGACGACGTCGGCGATGAGCTCGCGCATGTCGTAGGGCTTGGCGGAAGAGTCCGGAAGCACCTTTGCGATCTTCACGCACGGGCGATCCACCGGGTCCCCGCCACCCGCTCGAGGCGCGACCTTAGGCGCATCGTCGAGATTGTTCGACGGCAGGAACCCCACGAGCCGCCGCACTTCCTGGAGGCAGGCCTTCTCCGTCGGAAGGACGAAGTGACAAACTCCGCTCTTCTCCGCATGCGTCTCCGCGCCGCCGAGCGCAGACTGGGTGACGTCCTCGTGCGTGACGGTCTTGATGACGTCGGGCCCGGTCACGAACATGTAAGAGGTGTTCTCGACCATGAAGATGAAGTCGGTCATCGCCGGGCTATAGACGGCTCCCCCCGCGCAGGGGCCCAGGATCACGCTGATCTGCGGAATGACGCCGCTTGCCTGGACGTTGCGCCAGAAAATCTCGGCGTAGCCGCCCAGGCTCTCGACGCCCTCCTGAATCCGGGCCCCGCCCGAATCGTTGAGCCCGATCACCGGCGCGCCCGTCCTGAGCGCGAGATCCATGACCTTGCAGATTTTCGTGGCGTGCGCCCCCGAAAGGCTGCCGCCGAAAACCGTAAAGTCCTGGGAAAAGACGTAAACCGTCCGGCCGCCGACCTTTCCATAGCCCGTCACGACCCCGTCGCCAGGGATCTTCTGGCCTTCCATTCCGAAGTCGGTGCACCGATGGGTGACGAACTTGTCGAGCTCGACGAATGTCCCGGGATCGAGAAGGAGGTCCAGGCGCTCCCGCGCGGTGAGCTTGCCGGCCGCGTGCTGGCGCGCCAGGCGGTCCGCTCCCCCTCCCAGCTCGGCCCGCTTTTCCCTCTCGGCAAGCTCCCGAAGTCGGTCCACGTAGGTCAACATTCACTCCTTTGATACACGGGCGGGCCGAAATTCTCAAAGGTGACACATCGCAATATACGCGAGTTCGACGTATGCTGAGGTCGCGCTCCATGGGCGCGCCTCATGAGCTCCAGCAGCGACCTCCATCGTCCGACCCCTCCGATTCCGCGGCCACCCACGTCATCTATTCCGCGACGCATCGCCCTCGGACTGCTGACCCTGGCCGCGATCACTGGCCTTGCCGCCCTGCTCGTCCGAGAGACCCATTGGGGCTCCGACGTGTGGAAGCAGGCCAATGCGTTGGCGGAAAGGCGAGAGTGCAACTTCGACGACCCCCTCACCTGCCCCGCCGACCAGATCTGCGTGAAGGACTCACAGGGGCCGTCCCTCTGCGTCCCTCGTGACGTAGGCCGCACTCCGTTTGTTAGGTTTCCGTTTCAGCCGAGCCACCCGGTGAAATGCATTCTCGGAATCCGTTCGCGGGAAGGACACCACGGAAAATCTGACACGCTCTTCGCGGTGGATCTCGCGACTCCCCCAGGCACGAAACCCGGCACGGTTCACGCGGCGATCGACGGAACCGCGATCGTGTTTCGAAGCTGCAAGGACACTTCGGTACCGAACGCGCCCCGACCGACCGGTGACGATTTCGCATGCGGGTCCGGCTTCGGAAACCACGTGCGAATCCTCAACTCCCACCGCGGCCTCGTCGCCCTGTACGCCCACCTCGGAACGATTTGGGTCGAGGACGGGCAGATCGTCAGCGAGGGAGAGGCCATCGGCCAGGAGGGCCGCAGCGGCGACGCAATGGCGCGGCACCTGCATTTCAGCATCCATCGAGGGGATTTCTCCAACTGGCTGGAGGCGCTGTATACCTATCGCAATCGCCCGGGAGTCCTGCCGCCTGCCATTCCGTTCGAGACCCAGTACTGCGACCCGGAGCACTCCGACCCTTCCGAGTGCAAACGCAAGAGGGCAAGGGTCGAGGCGATCCCCTGCGCGGAGCCGTTCAAGGGCGCGGCGCTCCGGGCCGACTGGAGAACCTAGGCCAAATCTGCCGAGTTGTCGCCCCCTCGACCCGGCGGATAAGATGGATAGGCCATGACGGCTCGACTCCGTGGCGTGGCGGCGATCGCCTGCGTCCTACCTTACCTGCTCTGGGTCCTTTTCCGGCCGTCTCTTGCCCGCGCGACGGACTTCTACTTCGAGATGGGCGCCGGAGTGTCGCAGCTCAGGTCAGCCGGCAGCTTTTTCGGAAGGGCCCTGCCCGAGGCCCTGGGTTATGGGATCGGGCTGCAGTTCACTTTCGCCGTGGCTCTCTCGGACAAGCGATCCACGCTCGGGATCGACGTGGGGGCACAGCACCGGGTCAGCTCCGGATCCGCCGACGACACCCATTTCTCGATTCAGGTCCCGTACCCCGTCGTTCGCCTGACGACGGGCATCACCTTTATCTCGCTGGGCGTCTCTCCCTGGGTCTGGGCGCGCTCGCGACCGAATCTGAGCGTGGATTTCTACGGCCGCTCCGAGCAGTCCCTCGCGATCCTGGGCGAGGTGGGCTACTTCTGGGTGATCACTCCCGCCGTCGCATTCATCGCGGCGGGGGCCACGCAGTTTATCCGAACCAACGGGGAGTTCAGCCCGATGCCGGCGATCGACCTGACGGCGGCGTTTCGCTTCAACTTCGCGAGTCCCTCGAATTTTGACTCCCAGAAACGCCGCTACTGGGAGGGACAGGACGCCTCGAAGTACCCGGGCTACCGCTATCCCTACGGAACAGAAATCCGCTAGGCCGCTTCGCCGGCGCCAGGCGGTCGCACCAGCCTGCGCTTGTCCAGGCCGTACTTCTCGACCTTCATGATGAGGCCCGCCCTCGAGATTCCCAGCTCCTTCGCGAGCCGGCTCTTGTTCCAGTTCGTTCGGCGCAGTCCCTCGCGGATCATCGTCCTCTCGAGCTCCTCGAGCGCGTCCTTCAGCTTGCCGGCCACGCGCACGCCCTGGACCTTGGCGTTCTCGCCGTGGTCACGGATGCGCTGCGAGAGCAGGTCAGCCGAGATCCTCGGGTCATCGCCCGAAAGCACGATCAGGCGCTCCATCTCGTTCTCGAGCTCCCGGATGTTCCCAGGCCATGGATAGTCGAACACCTTTTCCATCGCCCGCTTCGCGACCTGCTTGAGCGCGACTCCTTTTTCCTTGCATCCCCGCGAGAGGAAGTGGTCAACGAGCACCGGGATGTCTTCCTTGCGGTCTCGCAGCGGCGGCACCACGACGTTGATCACGTTGATCCGGTAGTAGAGATCTTCCCGAAACGTTCCGAGCTCCACCATCTCCTTGAGATCCTTGTTCGTGGCCGCGACCACTCGAACATCGACCTTCCGGAGCTCCGTGCCTCCCACGGGAGTCAGCGTCCCTTCCTGCAGGACTCGCAGGAGCTTCACCTGCATGGTGGGCGACATATCACCGACCTCGTCGAGAAAGAGCGTACCCTTGTCGGCCGCCTCGAAGAGGCCCTTCTTGTCCTTGATCGCCCCGGTGAAGGAGCCCTTCACATGCCCGAAGAGCTCGCTGTCGAGCAGGTTCTCGTTGAACGCGGAACAGTTCACCGTGATGAACGAGGCGTCCTTCCTCGGCGAATTGTAGTGGATCGCGCGGGCGATCAGCTCCTTGCCGGTTCCGTTGTCGCCCTGGACCAGAACGGTCGACTCCGACGCCTTGATCTTGTCGAGAAGCGAGTAGAGGTCCTGCATCGGCTTGGACTTGCCGATCATCGAGTCGTAGCTGTAGCGATGACCCAGCTGATTGTTCAAGGCGCTGATTCGCTCTTCCCGCTTGGAGATCTCCGTGTGAAAGGTCACGATCTCCTGGGCCACCAGGTCGACCAGCTCGTAGAAGTACTTCTTGTCCGCGTCGCTCAGGATGCGAAGCCGTGCGACCGCTCCGTCGAACGCCTCACCGTCGAGGCCGAGCGCCTCGATCTGCGCCCGGGCCGTCGAGCGGGCTTCCGTTGAAACCCCCTTCTCGATGAAGCAATAGGCGTGGACGCTTCCGAGGAAGTCGTTGTCGACCGCGATCCGCGACACGAGCACAGTCTCGAAGCCCGCCGGTCCCGTCATCATGATGTGAGGCTGGTCGCTCTTGAACACGCGCTCGTTGCCATCGGCGAAGGCCTTCAGCACGAGCTCGCGCCCCTTGTCTTTCGGCAGCAGGGTCGCGCAAAGGGGGTTCTTGAATTCCCGCTGGCGATCCAGCGGATCGTAATTCCTCACCTGACCCCGATCGTCGACGAAGAAGATCTCGGTGTTGAACCACTGCGCGAGGATCTCCTCGAGCTTCCGGATCACGTGAATGTGCTTGAGCTCTTCCCAATTGATCATGAATCCCTCTCCCAGCGACTCCCATGCCCATGGGGTCGAGCGCCCAGTGCCTTTGTTTGATAATTTTGGTCCACTATCTGGGCGCCTGTCAAAAGATTTTCAGGACCTGTCATTTCTATTGTCAGTTCATGGTGTTAGAAAAGTATCCAGTTGGAGGCGAACTCGAAAGTCTCATCATCTGAGTCATTTCAGGCACCTTCCTCTCAGCTGAAAAAAATCTGGGGTGCGCCGCTCGACGGCACTGTCTAGCCCGGCTATATGCGGCAGAGAGGTGACTAATGCGGTGTGTCGAACTAACAGTCAGAGGGATCTTTCCGTCCATTTTCGTCGCGGTGGCTCTGGCCCTGTCGCCAGCCGCTCAAGCCGACGTCTTTTACCGGATCATCGACGGGGATCGCCCCGGTCCGGCCGAAGTCGCGCGGGACCGGTTTCTCTACGGCTCGGAGATTCTCTATACGGGCGACGCACCGAAGGGGCCGGTTCGCGTTGAGGGAACGGTCTGGCATTCGAACCTCTCCGAGGCCCGCTACTTCATCGGCACCCGAAACCCGGTCATCGACGAGCGCGCCCTGATGGAGCTCATTCAGGACAACAAGTGGGAGGAGGCCAAGATCCTCATGAAGCACGTCCCGGACGCGTTTCCGCGTACCGAGAACCTGGCCAAACTTCTCGCCAGCAACGGCTTTCAGCGTGCTCAAGCATCTGACCTTACCTGGATCCAGAAGATGCTTCAGGAGCGGTACCCCAGGGGCTACTTCCTCAAGACCGTCTCGGGCTTCTTCTCCGCAGGAAACCTTCCGACCGAGAAGACCGACCTCGTGAACGTTCATCGGAAATTCGTTAAAGACGTGAAACCCCTGCTCGAGGAAACACTCGCCCGCACGGGCGACATCACGGAGACGCACCTTGAACTCATGGGCCTCCCGAACTACGAGGGCCGAGTGATCGACGCTCTCCTGGAGCACCCCGAGACCGTCATCATCCAGGAAAAAATCGACGTCGTCATCTCGCGCGGAGTCGTCGACGAGTACCGCCTCCACGTTGCCGACGGCAAGGTCATCCGAGGTGCCACCCAGCACCGCTGGGACGACGCGCGCCTCGTGACCCGCGAATCCCTCGCCGAGGTCGACCGCTTCGCCCAGAACGCGCTCGACCGCCTTCCGCCGGCCATGCGCCGGATGAGCTACGCCCTGGACGTCATGCGCACCCGCGACGGGGGCTTTCAGATCATCGAGCTCAATCCCGGCGGAGAATCGGGCTACCTCTATCCAGAGACCGACATCTGGGTCAGTCAGCTCCTGGCGAATCGGTATACCGGGCGAATGACCCCGCTCCAGCGGATGGTGGACGCGATGCGGCGGGCGCCCTCGCTCACGGCGAAAGAAGCGGCCCTGAAGAAAATTCTGTCGATTCCAGAGCTGGCCGAAGTCGTCGACGAGGCCGGGCCCATGGGCGAGATCTGGATGCAGGCGAAGGACGCCTTCATCGACGAGCTGAAGAGAAACCCCACGCGCGAGAGCGCTTTCGCGGTTCTGGGCTCCATCAAGGCTTTCAAGGTGGAGGACTGTCTCTCGATCGCGGACGTCGAGTACCTCGCGACGAACCTCCGGGACCTCGCCGGCCTCACGCCCGCCGTCACCGCCCGGCACCTCGCCCTGGCGCCTGGCGAGCTCCTCTTCGCCGCCGGCCCGAGCCGCGTGAGGCTGCTCACGGGCGTCGCCTACAACGACGTCTTCGTCCGCAACGAGCTGGAACGCTGGGTGCGGAAGGAGGCCCGGGCTCGCGGCTTGAGCCCTTCCGGTCAGGCCGACGCTCTGGCCCTCGAGCGCCTCGCCCTCGAGGCGACCGATCGGCACGTCTTCACCCGCGCCCAGATCCGCGCCGTTCCCGGCCGCCTCGACCTCATCCAGCGCGAGGCCGCGGCCCTCAGCACCGGTACCCGCTGGATCCACTCCGGGTCGCGCGCGTCGATCGTCGCGGAGCTGATGCGCGTGCTGAGGCGATAACGGTTAGCGGAGTGCTGAAGAAGTAGCTGGGGAGCTGGGACTTTCCTTCCTCGCTCCTTTTTCAGCGCCCTGTTAGAGGTACCTCACCCTCGCCGGAGGCGCCTGATACCCCTCCCCCCCCAACTCCTGGATCGAAGCCACCGCGTGATCCACGATCGCCTCGACCACCGCCCGCCCCTTCTCGACGTTCGCCAACGTAGGATCACCCCACGCCCCGGTGGGAGAGTAAACTCCCTCCTTCCCCTCAACGCGGGTCAAGGGACCTGGACCGTCAGACCTCAATTCAGGCCGAGCGCGATCCTTTCTAACCCTATCCGGCGCGATCACGAGCATCATCGAAGTCTCGATCTCATCCGCGTGCGTACCCGCGCGTTGGGTCTCGACCTGTTTCCTGGCCGGAGAGCTCGCCTCTGACAGGATCGTGTAATCCATGAAAACGCGCTCCTCGAGCAAGGCCTGGCGGGCCGGCTCGAGCGATCGACACGTGCTGATGCCCGTATTGAGCACGTAGAGACGCCTGAGCCCATGCCGAGCCAGCGATCGCGCGACCTGCACGATCGTGTCCCGAAAGGTCTCAAGCGAAAGCGAGACCGAGCCCGGATACTCGACGAAGGCCGGGTAATAGCCGTGAGGGAGGGTAGGCAGCAGAATTCCCTCACATCGCTCGGAAACCCGCTTCGCGAAGTACTCCGCCAGCAGCCAGTCGTTATTGAGCGGAAGATGAAGGCCATGCTCCTTGAGGCGAGCCCCGATAGGCAGGATTCCGACTCTTCCTGACCGCAACACGGGCTCCGCCTCATCCCACGCCAGCTCCTCAAGAATCACGCAAGACATGAGTCTATCCTCCCCGGCGCGCCCAAACTCGAATCGCTCCGGCTAGAGCGCTCACCCTCGCCCCGGTCGTCCCGGGCGGCTCGACGAGGTCGCCGTCGAGCTCGAAGAGCGGGTGTCCGCCCGCGCGCTCGCCCTCGGTATCGATCTCGATGATCCGGCCACGGCCGGTCCTCATTCCACTGACTCCCGCCCAGTCGCCAGAACGCATGCGCGGCGCAGTCAGCGCCGTATCCAGCGTTCCCCGAGGTTCCGACACCACGACGTCGAGCTGACCGTCGTCAATTCGCGCGGACCGCGACCAGCAGACTCCTCCCGCGTTGTAGCGGCCATTGAGAAGGAAGCCCGAGAAGAGCGTTCCCGAGAACAAAGTTTCTCCATCGGCACGAACGACCGCCTGGACCGGCCGGTACTCTTTCATCGCGATCGTAGACTGCACGAGATAAGTCCACGCGCTCTTGCCGACGCACGAACGGCCCCAGAACCCCGCCCGCCCGTTCACCCGCTGAACGACCAGCCCAGGATATCCGAAGCTCGCCACGTTGACGAAGTACCGGAAAGGTCCGACCGCCCGTTTCCCGACACGGAATTCGACCTTTCCGACATCGCAGGCCTGCGGTCCTCCCTCCTTGAGTAGGTCGAGCCCCAGATCCCAGGCCTTGCTTGAGCTGTAAAACTCGCGGCCACAGAGCGACTTGAAGAAATCGTCGCCTCGGCCGGCAGGGAACACCGCGAGCACGGCTTCCCGGGCAATCACCTCGCCGCC
>CAYJTX010000142.1:0-8091 GCA_964372615.1 uncultured Bacteriovoracaceae bacterium
TTGAAAATCACGTCGGGCACCCAGCTCGTCTCGTCCCAGACGTAGTTGGCAACGAGAGTCGAGTCCGTGGGATGCGGCTCCTTGAAGTTGAGCGTGATCTGCGTGTCGGGGTCGGTGTACTGGAACTGCACGATCATGCTGGCGCGCTTCAGCTTGGGAGCGATGAGCGGATGCGAAAGGATCTCGCGCATCAGCCGGTCGAAGACCTCGTGAAACTCGGCCTTGTCCTTGAAAAGTGCCACCGTCTTTTCCCCCCGTGGATACTCACGCACGGTCTCTCGTTCCGTCTCCATCTTCAACTCCTTCAGGTTATTCCGGCCAGATGACGGCCGAGATCGCGTCGAGCCGCATGATGTCCTCCTGGCTTCCCTTCACCTGCAGCTCGCCGGTGAGGTATTTCTGTGTCGGGTTCAGGTCGCCCCAGAACATGTCGCAGAAGATCTCGCTCGTAGCCGTGACGACGATGTCGGGAGTCTCGGGCTTTCCCGGCTTGGCGGCGGTGATCTCGCCCGCGTCCACCTGCATGAGGAAGTCCTGGTTCGTATCCGAAGCGTGGAAGTGCACGAGCTTGGACCAGTCCCGGTTCATCTTCCGCAGGCGCGCGTTTCCGTTGGAGAGCCGGGTGTACTCCGCCATCGCGTCCATGACTTCGTTCTGCTCGGCCATCAGATCCTCGCTCCCTCTCGGGCGCCGTCGGCCGCCCGCGCCTGTCCCGCGGTCGCGGCGACCGCATTCATCGACTCGTCGAGCGCGTCGAGCACGAAGCGCACGTCGTCCGCCTGCAGCACCAGCGACGGCATGATCCGCATCACGCGCGGGTCGTTGCCCGAGAACACGGCGATGACCCCGCGCTTCGAAAGCTCGGCGGACATTCGCGGGCCCATGCCCTCCTGCGTGTACTGGAGGCCCATCATCAGGCCGCGGCGCCGATATTCGGCGAGCACGGTGGGATACTTCTCCCGCAGCTTCGCGTACCCGTCCTCGAAGAGCTGGCCCATGCGCTGGGCGTTGCCGCAGAGATCGTGGTTCTGAACATACTGGATGACTGCCAGACCCACGATACAGCCCAGGTCCGCACCCCCGAAGGTCGAGAAATGAATCATGGGATTCGTGAACAGGAAGTCCTGCAGCTCGTCTCGATAGACCGCGGCCGTGATGGGGTACACGGAGCCGCCCAGGCTCTTTCCGACCACCATAATGTCGGGAGCGACGCCGGTGTGCTCCATGCAAAACATCTTTCCGGTCCGGCCGAAACCAGTCTGAATCTCGTCAGCGATGAGCAGAGCGCCCGCCTTGTCGCAGATCTCCCGAACCTTTCTGAAATAGCCTTCCGGAGGGACATTGATGCCGCCCTCCCCCTGGATCGGCTCGAGAAGCACGCAGGCCGTGCGGTCGTCGACGACCTTCGCGAGTGCCTCGGCGTCTCCGAAATCCACCCGGATGAACTCGGGCATGAGGGGCTCGAAGGGCTTCCGATACGCGTCGCGCCCGATCCCCGACAGCGCGAACCCGGTGTGCCCGTGGTACGACTTGTTCGCGGTCACGACCTTCGGACGCATCGTGAAGCCCCGCGCGAGCTTGATCGAGAAGTCGATCGACTCCCCTCCTCCGCAGCCGTAGGTCACGCAGCCGAGCGACCCACCGGGCGAAATTTCGCTGAGCTTCCTCGCAAGCTCGACCTTGGGCTCGGACATGAATAGAAAGCCGCCGATGTCATAGTGATCGAGCGCCTTCTTCAGAGCCTCGATGACCACCGGGTTGCGCCGGCCGACGTTGAAGCTCCCGGCCCCGGTCATGCAGTCGATGTAGCGCTTCCCGGTGAGGTCCCAGACGTAAGCGCCCTCGCGACGGTCCTCGACGAGGTCGAGCCCGGCCGATTTCAGAACGCGTACCCGAGAGGGGTTGATCCGGCTCGCGAACTCCTTGAGGACCTTCGACTTGCGGTCTTCGTCTCGCGTCATCACGATTCTCCTCGGCTGGTCAAGCGTGAGCAGGCTTCGCCTGCGGGCTTCTTCAAATGAAAGACTCCAAACATTATAAGGGTGGAGCCAAGCAAGTCTATCGCTCGCTCATCCGACGGTACAGGTCACCCGGGAGGGCTCGAGACAATACCGCCGCGCGGCTGCTCGGATCTCACGGGACCCAACTTTCTCGAGCGCCTTCGCGACATCGCGATTGGATCGATGCGGAATCCCGTAAACCGTTTCCAAGCCATGATGCATCGCGAATGACGCGTCGCCCTGGAGATCCATGGCCATCCGTCCGAGAAAATACTCCCTGGCTCGGCGCATTTCTCGCTCGGAGGGTCCGCGGTCGGCCACCGCCGAGTACACCGCCTGGATTCCCTGAAGCGCCTCCTCGATCTTGCCCGGAGCGCTCGCGATGTATGTTCCCACGTAGCCAGGCTCGATTCCCTCGAAGCTCACCGGAGCGACCGAGTACGCGAGACTCTTCTTTTCGCGCAGCTCGATGAACAGGCGACCGCTCTGCCCCCCCACCAAGGTATGGAGGAGTCGGAGTGCGTCGCGGTCCTGGGAATCGAGCGTGATACCGAGCCCGCCGACAAGGACATGAACCTGCTCGCGGCCCATGCGCCGCTCCACCCAGCGAGGAGCTCGCAACGCGGGCTCAGGAGCCACAGCCTGAGCAGCCTTCGCGGCGCCGGTCTTCTCCGAGCTTCCCAGCGCCTTCTCAAGCGACTCGAGCCAGGCAACCAGCTTTGGCCTCGCCACCGGCCCGGAAATGGAAAGGACCAGTGACTGGCGCGACACCCAGTGACGATGAAACGCCCTGAGCTTGCCGCTGTCGATTCGCCCGACGCTCTCGAGCGAGCCGGCGGGAAGCCTCCCGTACGGATGCCTCTCGAAGAGCGTCTCGAGAAAAAGCTTCGAGCAGAGCTGGCCGGTGTGGTCCTCCACGCTCCGGATGGAATCCTCGGCGACCCTCCGCGAGTGCTCGACCTCGGAGTCAGCGAAAGTCGGATCGCAAAGTACCTCCGAGAAAATTTCCGAAAGCGAGTCCCAGTCTCGCCCAAGCCCCGTCAGCTGGATCCCCACCGTATTGCGACCTGAGAACCCGTCGAGGCTCGCGGCCCTGCCTTCCACCGCACGGGCGAGGTCACTGGACGAGCGCGTCGACGTGCCCTTCGTCCAGGTCAGCGCGATCAGATTGCTCGAACCCCAGTCCTTTTCCGGGGAATCCAGAGGATCGGAAAGCTCGAGACGGACCCCTCCGAGGGCGGCTCCGTAGATGCTGAATACCGGTGAATCGGGCCGCTGGAGGTAGGCCACGCGGATTCCACCCGTGGTCGTGAAGAATTCAGGTGTGAGCTGCCCTTCGTCGGAAAGCGGGCCTCCCGGCCCGACAGTACGCGCGCCCTTGCGCTCGACCTTCTTCCCCGTCGCGGCGAGGCCCAGCTTCGAAGTGATGAGCGCCTCGAGCTCCTTCTTGTCGATGCCATTGGAATCCTTCGGCACAAGCGCGACGGAAACCGCGCTGCCCCCGGTGAGGTAACTTCGCGCCGCCCGCTCCACATCCCCTCGAGTGAGTGCCCGGATAGCTTCGAGGTAGCGGTGGTCGTAATCGAGATCTCCCAGCACGAATCGGAGAAACCCCAGCCGCGACGCGAGCCCATCCGCGGTCTGAGTCGCGTAGAGCTTTTCGCTCTCGGTCTGGGTGATGACCCTCTCAAGCTCCTCGGGCGTCGGCCCTTCGCCTCGAATCCGCGACAGCTCGTCGAGGAGCGTTCGCCCCGCGCTGCCGAGCCTGGCCAGGTCCTCGCACTCCGCCTGGAAATAGATCATTCCCTGCGATCCGGGAGCGTAGAGCCCGCCCGACACGTCCGTAACCGCCGACTCGCCATAGAAGAGCTTCTGGTAAAGTCGCGAGATCTCACCGGACCCAAGCGTTCCTGCGAGCGCATCAAGCGCTGGGACATCGGGATGCTGCAACCCCGGCGTCCGGAAGGCGAGGGCGAGCGTCGGCGTCTTCACGTCGAAGCGCTCCTCATGAACCGCCGGGCGACCCCGCTCGGGAATCCGGCCGGGCGGCGGCGCCCCGGGGGCCTCGCGCCGGGGAAGAACTTTCGACCCAAAGCGTTTTTCCAAGACACCGAGCAGCGACTTTCGCCTGCTCTCCGACGTGGGGCCGACGCGGACGCGACCCATTCGGCCCGAACCATCCTGGCGCCGGTAATAGGCCTCGAGGCTGGCCAACCGCGCGCGCTCGAGAGTCTTCCGGTAACCGATCACGGGCCGCCCGTACGGGTGCCTTCCAAAGGTCGTCGAAAAAAGCTTCTGAAAGAGCTTTCTCCCGGGGGAATCCTCATTCTTCCGGAGCTCCTCGATAATGACCTCGCGCTCGCGCTCGAAGTCGGACTTGAGAAACCGCTGGGGTTTGGCCATCAGGCCGAAGGATTCGAGCACGCGCTCCCAGTGCGTTTCGGCGCAGGTGACGTGGTAAACCGTCTGGTCGAAGGACGTGTACGCGTTGATGTCACCGCCGAGGGATTCAATCTCGCGGGCCGTCGCACCGGTCGACGCCGCGCCCGTCTCCTTCGCGGCTGCATCCTTGAAAAGCATGTGCTCGAGGTAGTGCGCGAAACCCTCCTCGCCCCTGCGCTCGTCCGAGCTGCCGCTTCGCACCCACCAGTAAGTCGCGGCCACTCCTCCGTCGTAAGGCTGGAGAATGACCGGAATTCCGCTGCTGAGTCTGACTTCTTCGGGACGTGCCACGGGCCAGAGGTTACGTGGACGTTTGTCGCGTTGTCTACAGACAACAGGCTGGAGTATAAGAGGAGACCGTGGCTCAGACATCTTTCCCGTCACTCTACGTCCACTTCCCGTTCTGCGAGGCGAAGTGTCATTATTGTGACTTCTATTCGATGGGCAGGGATCGTACCGGCGCCGGGGACCCGGATCACTTCGCCCGCGCGCTCGAAGCGGAGGCCCGGCTGGTGGCTCCGCTCCTAGGCGCAGGGCGCTTCGAGACCGTTTTCTTCGGAGGAGGGACGCCGAGCCTCACGCCCGCCGCGACCATGGAACGCGCGCTGCGCCCGCTCCGCATCCAGGAACGGCTGGAGCCGGGAGCCGAGTGGACGCTGGAGGCAAATCCCTCGTCGGTCACGCGCGCCGGGATACCGGAGTACCGCCAGCTCGGGGTGAACCGGGTCAGCCTGGGGGTTCAGTCGCTTCGCGATGACCACCTCCGGGAGCTCGGGCGCGTCCATTCACGAGACGCCGCCTTTCGCGCGATCGATGCGGTCCTGTCTGGCGGGATCACCAACCTTTCCGTAGATCTTCTTTGCGGAGTCCCCGGTCAGTCGCTCGAGGACCTCGACGCCGCGATTACCGAGCTTGCGCGCCTGCCGATCACCCACCTCAGCTGTTACCTGCTGACGCTCACTCGGGGCAATCGACTCTATCGATCGCTCCCCGACGAAGACGAGCAGCTCTCGCACCTGCTCTTCATCGACCATCGCCTGAAGGCGCTCGGCTTCGAACATTACGAGATCTCGAACTTCGCGCGCCCTGGATTCCGCGCGAGGCATAACCTCGCCTGCTGGCAGGGCCGGGGTTACCTCGCTCTCGGACCCTCGGCGCACGGCTTCGACGCCGCCGCCGGAAGGCGCTGGAAAAACGTCTCTTCGCTCGAAACCTATGCGGCCCGGCTCGACCGGGGCGAATCGCCCGTCGAGTGGGAGGAGACTCTCACCGAAGACCAGCGCGGCCTGGAGCGCTGGATGCTGGCGCTTCGACTGAGCGACGGGTTCCCAGCCGACTGGCTCGACAGCTCCAGCCGCCGCGCGCGCGCCAGCCGCTACCTTGAAGACGGGATCCTCGAGGCCCATCCGTCCAATACGACTCGCCTCCGGCTCACCCCCCGGGGCTTCGCGCTCTCGGATCAGGTCATCGGGGCGATGGCGTAACCATCGGATAGAATTATAAAAATTAATATTTGCCGCGTGACTTGAGCCGCATTTGACAGCGCCCATTCATCCTCGATATGACCCTACGCGTTATCAAGTGGGTCCTATCCAAGGGGAAGTGAAAATGCAGTTCCGGTCACGTCAGTATCTGGGAATTCTGTTTGCCCTGACTCTGGGCTCTCTCGCCTCGGGCTCGGCATCCGCCGCCAGCAGCGTCCTGATCGATATTCTAGCCACCGGCGACAGCGATTACGTCCGCAACTACGGGGCGTACATCGAGGTGAATTACACGGCGTCGCGCGCGATCGAGTCGATCGACTACTGCGACAACATCCCGCCCGGCAGCACTGAGCCGGATTCGTCCCGAACCCGGCATAGCTCCTCGGGCTTCTGGTGCATCAACTACGACCTGGATGAGCTTCGAGAAGGAAGAAGCCTGATCAATCTGGGGGGAGTCGACTTTCTCTCTCTATCGGCGCCCGGTCTCAACGCGAGGTCGGGCGGACAGCTCAATATCAAGTTCACCCAGGGCGTGGGCCTCTTTGGAATTCAACGACGCATCATGCGCGTCCGAGTGAACCGCCCCAGCGGCGCCTCCGACTTCCAGGCGAGCCTCGTGAGCCGCCGAGGCGTCGAACGATTCGACTGGCTGGTCATCGACGTCAGCACATCGTTCGGATACCCCACCGGAGTAGACGGTATTCGGTTGTACCTGGGCGACTGGCGGCTTCCCGCCATTGATCTCAATCGCGACCTGGACAGGGCCTGAAGATCAGCTTCGACAGGTCGAGCCGAGAGGCTCGTATGCAACCGCTTGAAATCCCAGTAATTTACAAAAATCCTATTTGACTTCAATGGGTTTGTCCCCATAGGGAGAGGAAGTCGGGCTCGTGCGTGAGCGCGGCTGAAATGCCTATTTGGGAGAGAGTTCGAAGTGGTGAACGAAACTGCCAGCCCCCCGCCCACGGATGCGCCTCAGGGCTCGCCCGAGACCGCGAAAGCTGGCGCGGAGTCCGCCGCGCAGCATGAGCGGATCGCTGAGCTCGAGGCCCAGGTGAAGGAACGCGACCAGAAGTACCTTTACCTCTATGCGGAGTTCGACAATTTCAAGAAACGCGCGATTCGGGAGCGCTCCGAAACCCTCAAGTTCGGGTGGGAACCCCTCGCCTGTGAGCTCCTTCAGGTGGTCGACAATCTGGAGCGCGCCGTGGAGCACTTCCCTCGCGAAGCGAGCGCCATTCTGGTGGATGGCCTCCAGCTCGTGCTCTCGCAGCTTCGGGATGCTCTGAAGAAACAGGGAGTCGAGCAGATCCCGGCCAAGGCCAGCGCCTTCGACCCCCATCTTCACGAAGCCGTCGTCCAGGAGGAGTCCCAGCAACCGGCCGGAACGATTCTCAAAGAACATTCGCGGGGCTATACCCTTCACGGTCGGCTTCTTCGCCCCGCGCGCGTAGCGGTCAGCAGCGGGACCCCTCCCGCTGCTGCTCCCGGTTGACGGAACCCGGATTGACACCAGTTTAGTAGATAAGAAAGCGAGAGGATTATGGGAAAAATCATCGGAATTGACCTCGGCACCACGAACTCCTGCGTCTCCGTCCTGGAAGGCGGCGATCCGAAGGTGATTCCCAACGCCGAAGGCGCGAACACGACCCCGTCGGTCGTGGGCTTCAGTCCAAGCGGCGAAAAACTGGTGGGCCAGGTCGCAAAGCGGCAGGCGGTCACGAACCCGGAAAAAACCATCTTCGAATCCAAGCGCCTGATCGGTCGCAAGTTTACGTCAAAGGAAGTCCAGGAGTTCGCGAAAGTCGCACCCTTCAAGACGCTGGAGGCGAAGAACGGCGACGCCTGGGTACGCGTCGGAGACCGGGAATACTCGCCGCAGGAAATCTCGGCGCTCGTGCTGCAGAAGATGAAGAAAACCGCCGAGGACTACCTCGGTGAGCCGGTCACTGAGGCCGTCGTCACGGTACCCGCGTATTTCAACGACGCCCAACGACAGGCGACCAAGGACGCGGGGCGCATCGCCGGCCTCGAGGTCAAGCGCATCATCAACGAGCCCACCGCGGCCGCGCTCGCCTACGGGCTCGACAAGACCAGCAAGGACCACACGGTCGCCGTCTTCGACCTCGGCGGCGGGACGTTCGACATCTCGATCCTCGAGATGG
>CAYJTX010000143.1:0-8087 GCA_964372615.1 uncultured Bacteriovoracaceae bacterium
CCTTCTGAAAGAGCTGTCCAAGGCCCTTTCCAAGCGGGTCGGCCCCCGCTCGAAGCTGGGCCAGGTTCCAGACGATGAGGTCCTTGACTGATTGCTCGGCTCTTCGTCCGGGGCGAGCGCGGATGGCGGCTCGAGGCGCGGGCTCTTCGGAGGGACTCGGAACAAGCGGCTCCGCAGCAGCAGCTCCGGGAGTCTCGACGACAGCGACCTCCCCGACGGAAATCTCGATGGGCGCCTGCGGGCCAGCAGGCGCGCTCGAGCCCTCAGGGGGAGATTCTGCAGCTTCTGACGTAGGCGCGGCCGAAGCGGGTCCCGAGCTGGACTCGAGCTGGAATGAGGAAGCTGTGTCGAATGAGAGAGAAATCTCCTGAGGTGAAGCTGCCGCTGGCGGCGCGGCGCTCGGGGGAGTGGATGGGGCCTCTTTGGTCTTTGGCGCAAACATGTCGTTGGGTGGCGGGGCGGGCTCCGCGGGAGGGGGAGAGAATGCGGGGGCGCCGGGTGGAAGTGAGGGCGGGTTTCCGGGGGGTTTTGCTCCGCCAACCGGCTTCAGGGCTGCCCCTAGGCTCTTTCGATTGAGGAGCTTAGTGACACTCGGCATGTCTGCGAAGCCAGTCGCTTCGGTGTCGAGCGTGAAGGCGCTGGCCGCGTCTTCCGCGGGGGTCTTTGATTTTGGGTCCTCTGACGCCATAGTTCTATTCTTCGTCTTACGGCGCATTGCATCAAGGGGGATGCTCCGCCTCGCCTCTGGTATTGTCGGAAATCTCCAATCAAAACTACAGCCTGGTGGCACTATGTGTCATTCTGGCTCTGGCATGATTCAATTCCTGACCCGGTCCAATCAGTCTCCTGGCCATGGTCCATACAGGCGAAGAAAAAGTAGCCAAAAGGATAGGGGATAGTAGTTGACGCACCCGATACAGAATGGTACGCCCAGATCAGGATTTGTGAGAGGGAAAGGGAGATTGACATGCGTTTGACATCAAAAGGACGGTACGCCGTTCGAGCAATTTTGGATCTGACATTCAATTCGAACGGCCGCCCCGTTCGTCTTCAGGAGATTTCCGAGCGTCAGCGAATTTCGCTGCACTACCTCGAGCAGCTCTTCCGTCGCCTTCGTAAGGGCTCGGTGGTGAAGAGTGTTCGCGGTCCGGGCGGCGGATATGTTCTGTCCCGGTCGATGGATGAAATCTCGATCAAGGATGTCCTCGTGAGTGTAGGTGAGAACATCAACCCGGCGCGGGACCTGATCGGATCGGTCGACATCAAGAGCGATACGGTCGAATTCATTCTGACGAAGACCTACTTCGAGAACCTCGGCGTCATCATGCAGGAATACCTGACGACGACCTCCGTTGGCGACCTGATCCGCAAAGCTCGCGGCTCGCAGGATCTGCCGGCCGGAGCAGGCAAGGCGGCAGAAGGCTTCCAGATGCCCGCAGCTCAAGGTCATGCGGGCAAGAACCGCGACCTGTCTACTTGACGCCAACGCCGGTTCTCCACTGCCCCGGCGCGTTCGAGAGGTACTCGCCGCCGCGCTCGACTCCGAGTCGCAGTTCGGGGTGAATCCCTCCAGCGCGCATGCGTTGGGACGGGAAGCAAGGCGCAGGGTCAACGGGGCGCTTGATGCGGTCGCCATTTCCCTCGGCGAAACATCGGGCGACTGGACCCTGACCTCATCCGGGACAGAGGCGAATCAGCAGGCGATCCGTTCCGCTCTGGAGTCGGCGCTCGCGAGACGCGAGCCCGTGCACTGGATCATCGGTGCGACCGAGCATGAGTCATGTCATCGCATGAGGGCATGGGCGGAAGCACAGGGAGTGATTGTCGAAGAGTGCCCGGTGGACGGAGAGGGGCGCCCGGTTGTGCTCGAGCTTGGAAGAGCGTTGAGGCCCGAGACTCGTCTGGTAAGTCTTTCGTGGGTGAATAACGAGACGGGCGTCATTGCTGACCTGGCGGCCGTATCCGCGGTGACGCGCGAGGCGAATGTGCCTCTGCATGTGGATGCGGCACAGGCCTGGGGCAAGCTCCCCATCCGTGGGCTTGCTTCGTTGGGGATCACATACGCTTCATTCTCGGGTCTCAAGATCGGCGCGCTTGCCGGGACGGGAATCCTCTGGAGTTCGGCCGGGGCGTCCGTTGAGCCTCTGATCCGAGGCAAGCAGCAGCTTGAGCGCAGGGGGGGCACCGAAAACGTCCTGGGAGCTGTGGCGATCGCGGCCGCGGCCTCGGATCTGGAGCCGTTCGCATGGGCGGAGACGCTTGCTCCCCTTCGAGTTTACCTGGAGGAGAGAGTGCTGGCGGAGATTCCCGGGAGCAGAGTCAATGGTGCCGGGGCAGAGAGGATAGCCAATACCTCGAACATCGGCATTGAGGGAGTGCGCGCCGACGGCCTGACGGCGGGGCTCGATCTCGAGGGCTTTGCGGTAAGCGCCGGGGCCGCGTGCGCGGCCGGCACTCGCGGGCCCTCACGAGTCCTCATGGCCATGGGACAATCGCCGGAGCGGGCTATGACCGCGATTCGAGTTTCGCTCCCGCCGGCGGAAGAACCAACCCGGCTTCTGAATGATCTCGACCTTTTTGTCGAGGCACTGAAGAGAGTCGTGGGGCGAAGCCGCGCGTGGCGTGAGGCGCAAGCCTGATGGCGACATCGGACGTTTCCGAGCTTGTTCCTTCCCCCGGGGATCGAGTCCTCCTTGCCTTGAGCGGTCGCGCCGACAGTGTGCTCGCGGGTTCAGTTCTGAGGAGCCAGGATTTCGACATCGTGGGTCTGCACCTGCGTTTCGGGCGACGCGGGTCGGCCGAGTTCAACTCGCGTTGCCGCGCTCAGGGTGGCGAGGAAGGAGCCGAGCAGGCGGCGAAGAAGCTTCAGGTCCCGTTTCACGTGGATGACCTGACGGACGAATTCGAGGCCAAGGTCGTCGACGGCTTCGTCCACGACTTCCTCAGGCAGCGGCTGCCCAACCCTTGCATCGTCTGCCACTCGTCCGTGCAGATGAGCGCGCTTTTTCGTGGTGCGGCCAAGCTCGGCTGTCAGTGGGTCGCGACGGGCCACGGGGCGCGTGTGCTTTCGGTGCCGGGAACGGAAAGGGTTCGCCTGCTGGCATCCGTGGACCTCGCCACGGATCAGAGCTACCTCCTTTACTCGATCGCTCAGGAACGGCTCCGCCGCCTCCTATTCCCGCTGGGGGGTTTTTCGCGGTCGCTTCTGGATCGAATGGCCCGTGAGCTCGAGGTGACGGTCGCGGATTCGGCCCGGTGCCAGTCCGTGTGCTTGTCCGAGGATCCGACGATCGGGTCATTCCTGGAAAGCCGGATTCCAGATTCACTTCGGCTCAAAGGTGTAATCCGAACCTCAAGTGGCCTTGTCGTGGGCGAGCACCAAGGACTGCATCGCCACTACCTGGGGCAGAAAGGCCTGAAGCTGGCGGTTGTCGAGCAGGAGCAGCGCCCTTGGTGCGTAGTAGGATTTGATGCTCCCCGACAGGTTCTGATCGTCGGCCCAGAGGGGGAGTTCCCTTCACCCGGGTTCGCCTGCGAGGGGGCGAGGTGGGTCAGACCGATCGATGGTCTTCGGGGGATGAGATGTGTCGTCCGATTTTCGCCGATACACGCGGGCAGCCGCTGTCGAGTGACGGTCTTCGAGAACGACTCCCTCCACGTGGAGCTCGAACGCCCCGAGAGCGGGCCCGTCCCCGGGCAGGGTGCGGTTTTCTATGATGGCGAGGAAGTCATCGGGGGCGCGATCATCGATCGCATCGAGAGCCTCGAGGCCTCACAAGGCGGTCGTGATCTGGCGGTGGCTCGGTGATCGCGGGCCACTACGTGATCAGGACACTCGGCTGCAAGGCAAACTGGTCGGACAGTCAGCTCCTCGAAGCGGAGCTGCTGAGGCGGGGTTGGAAACCAGTCGACTCGAAATCGGGAAATTCCGCCCGTCTTTGTCTGGTGAACAGCTGTACGGTCACCGACGAGGCGGATCGCCAGAGCAGGCGGCTCGCGGCTCGCCTGTCGCGCGAGCATCCCGAGGCGGCGATCATAGTGACGGGTTGCGCGGCGGAGGTCGATCCCGAGCGCCTCACTCGGTCCGAGGGAATCCATTATGTCATCGGGAATCGCGACAAACCCGGCCTCGTGGATCTTGTACTTCGAGCTACGGAAGGGCCGCGAGAGGAGGGACCGGCCGTTGTTCTGGGACGCGCTGAGGGCTACGAGGAGATGCGATCGCGCCATCCGGTAGACCGGGACTGGCCACTCCCGGACCTCGGCTGGGGAGAGTTGTTGGCAGGAACATCCGCTCGCACTCGGGCTTTTCTGAAGATCCAGGAAGGGTGCAACGCATTTTGTACGTATTGTGTGATTCCATACGGCCGGGGGCCAAGTCGCAGCCTGAGAGTCGAGGAGGTTGCGGATCGGGTGAGGCGCCTGGCTGAGGAAGGCCTCCGCGAGGTCGTGCTCACGGGTACGAACATTGGCGACTATGGAACCGACTGGAGCGATGTGCCAAGACTCGAGGAGTTGCTCGAGGTACTCGTGGGATCGACGGCGATCGAGCGAGTGCGGCTCAGCTCCCTGGACCCCATTGAAATCACGCCGGAATTGACGGCCATGATGGAGTCCGTCCCGCGTCTCATGCCCCATTTCCACGTTTCCCTCCAAAGCGCGAGCTCTCGCGTCCTGCGGCTGATGAAGCGCAAGTATTCGCTCCCGCACGCGCTGGAGTGTTTGGGCCGTATCGCGCGGACACGTCGTCCCGACGGGCCTGTCCACGTCGGGATGGACGTCATCACCGGTTTCCCGGGCGAAACAGATCAGGACTTCGAGGCGGGGCTGGCCGCACTGGAATCGGCGCCTTGGACACGCTTGCATGTGTTTCCGTACAGCGAAAGGGCGGGAACGCCCGCCCTTCGACTGGAGGGAGTGGTCCCTCAGGCGGTGCGCAACGAGAGAGCCCAGCGCCTTCGGGAGCTGAGTCTGAAGCGTATCAGGCGAGCGTCGGAGGGCCTACGGGGTCAGGTGGTGCGATCAGTGCTCGTCGAGGGTTCTGCGGTCGCTGGCCACATCTCGGGCCACTCGCCGAACTACGCCCGCGTTCTGCTCCCTGAGGACCAGGCGCGTTCCAACGACATCGTCGACGTGCGGGTCGAGAGGCTCGTCGAGAACGCGCCTGCGGGTGAGCTGGTCCTGGTATCAGCGCGTGTCAGCCTCGGTGAACCAGCGAGTGACCGAGTTGTTGGACCGGTTGACCTCGATCGCGCCCGCGTCTAGCGCAATCGTAACCGGGTAGAGCCCGCGATTGCCGCGAAGCCGAGCGGTCCAGGCCACCGTCTCGGACTCCAGGTAGCGGAGCGCCCGGAGATGCTTGACCTCGCCGATAGCGGCCCAGTCCGGGTCCCGAGTCTGATCGACGCCATTCCTGTTGACGAGGAGTTTTACATTCGCGGCGGCCGGCGGAAGGGGAGCGACCCCGAAATTGGTGACCCGAGCCCTAATGCTGGCCTCCCAGGTGCCGTCGTTCAAACGGCCCAGGGTGACCGCGCTCACGTCGTCCACCGTCAGGCCTGGGTCGGGCTGGGCCGTGCGGATCCTATTCCCCATGGGGATCTTGTCCGGCGTGAGCGGCGAGAGGTCTCGGACGTGCGCCAAGAGGATTCGCCAATCCTCGATACCGGTTTCGCGAATCTCGTCGAGCGGTATGGCGCCTGGAAACACGGAGTTCAGGATCGTGAATGCCTGGTGGATGCCTCCGCCGATCGCGGCCGTGTAGGTCCGGTTCGGCTCGAGCGGCTTGCCGCCGATCAGCACCTCCTGAAGAATCGACTGCGGCTCGCGCAGGCCTTCGAGCTCCCACGGCAACCAGGCCTCGGAAAGATCTCTGGGTCCGGTCCAGGAAAATTCGGTGCCGGCGTTCTGCAGGGTGACCGGATCGAACGTGACCCGCATGCCTGCGGTACTGACAATCCCCATCTGGGCGAGCTGCTTGGAGGAGTAGACCAGCCCGAGGAGCCACCTGAGGGTGCGCCCCTTGATCGGCAGGAACTTGAGCGTCCAGGACTTGTCTGAGATCGGGTCGTAGATGGCCGGATTGGCATTGAAAACGTCGACCGTCCTGAGCTCGCCGGGGTGAAGCTCCCCGTAGATCAGGTTTACCTGGTCGATGGCGAAGTCGGCGCCGCCGACATTGAAATAGGAATCGACGGTCAGATTGCCCATGCGGTTCTCGAGGCCGGATCGGTTCACCTCCGTGCGGCAGTCGGCGACGTGATCATGAAAGATCGGGCCATACTTGGCTTCGAGCCGGCCTTCGAGCCGTTCGAGAGTCTTCAGAATTCCCGGGTCCTCCGGAACGGTCTCGTCCATCTGGTAGAGGCGGTAGTCGCGAAGCGAGACTGATGGTTTACCTTGCCTATCCGCGATCGACCGGGGCAGGACCGTCATGTCCACGCGCCCCAGGTATCTACCCCAGGCTCCCGTCTCGACAACCCAGCCGTCCGGGCGATCCGGCCGCTTCACGACCGACGGGCGGGTGAGCTTCGAGTGCGCGTGGCCGCTGATGACCAGATCCACGTCCGGGGCGAGACGAAGCAGCTCCTCGTTCGTGCCAACCCTATTGTGCGAAATGACGACGACGGCGTCAGCCTGCCGTTTCAGGCGAGCGGAAAGCTCACGCGTGAGCGCGAACGGCGGCAGCACCTTCACGGGCTTGAGGAACCTGTCGTAAATGAACTCGTACGTGATGAGGCCGATGAAGGCGACCCGGACGTCGCCGATCTCACGGATGACGTACGGGGGTGCGACTCTCTCGAAATCGAGGCGCCGAGCGTAGTCGGTCGCGTCCGCGTTGGCTGCAAGGAGAGTGAGCCTGGGCTTCGCTTCCTGGACGATCCGGAGGAGCGTGTCGGGACCGTTGAGCCAGTCATGGTTGCCGATGACGGCGAGGTCGTACCCGACCTGGTCCATCATGCGCAGTGTTTCGACACCCGCACCGAGATTGTAGTAAATATTTCCCTCGGACCAGTCGCCCGCGTCCACCACGACCGAGTGGGGTACGGCTGCTTTCACCTGGTCGATCTGCGTCTTGATCCGCGCAATTCCGCCCAGACCGAGCGGCGTGCGCTCGCCGCGAAAGTGCGAGTGCAGGTCATTCGTGTGAAGCACCGTGATTTCGGCTCCAGTCGCTGACACTGCCCCCAGCGACAGCGTCGACCATAGAATCAGTGGGGTGGAGCAGTGCCGAAGGCTCGAGGCAGAAACAGTAGGTCGCATGGTCCGGTCTCCTGGGTAGAGGGCCACCCTGGCCCTCGGAGAGGGGGTGAATCCCACTGCTCCGAACGGCGGCCACGGGCTTCATATTTTCAGGAAAAACTGGGAAGTCCCTTCAGCCATAGTGCAGAAGTGGCGGAAACCCAAATGTATTTTGGATTAGAGCCGGAAAAACCAGTATAAACGGCCAGTTGACAGTATTTGACCGACATTGTAAGCCTCTGGGAAGTGAGTTGACTCGTCGCGCTGAAGTGCGTGCGCGCCCCGCTCATCAATCGAAGTCAAAGCGAGCAAATGGCTCGACCGGGAGTTTGGTCTGTATTTCGAAAGGCTACAAGAGCGGCTGGGCTACTCCTTCGGAGATCGAGCGATTCTCCTGCAGGCGCTCACCCATACGTCCTACGGCCATGAGTGCCTTCAGGACCGGCCATTCGCGCTGAGGGACAACGAGCGCCTGGAGTTTCTCGGGGATGCGATCCTGGATGTAATTGTTTCGGATATCCTTCTCGAGGCGTACCCGGAGGCCAACGAGGGGCACCTCTCCAAGATGCGCGCCGCGGTCGTTAATGAGAAGACGCTCGCCGCGGTCGCTCGTAGCATCCAGCTCCACGAGGTGCTCCGGCTCGGTAAAGGGGAGACGCAGAGCGGCGGAAATCTCAAACCCTCGATTCTCTCGAGCGGCTTTGAGGCGCTGATCGCGGCAATTTACCTGGATGGCGGCTACAACGCGGTTTACCCCGTGGTTCGACATCTCTTCGCTCCCATGTTTGCCGACGAACGGGATGAGAAGGTCTACTGTGACTATAAGACGCAGCTCCAGGAGATCG
>CAYJTX010000144.1:0-8047 GCA_964372615.1 uncultured Bacteriovoracaceae bacterium
ATGGAGGTCTTAGATGGCCGCGAACACCGACCAGCTGATCCCGAGGCTGAGCAAGGAGCTGTGCAACCGACTGCTCGGCGACCTCGAGAAGGCGAAACGCCCCGTGCTGCGCGCGACGAAGTGCGCGCTCGATAACGCGATTTATGACCACAAGGTGGGCTACCTCACGCCGGGTAACAAGAAGGTCGCGACCGAGCTCAACGTGAGCAGCGTGAAAAAGATGTCCCGCGCGGTTTTCATGCTCGAGGTTCTGCTGCGGAACCTCGAAACGGGCGCCGTCAACACGAAGCGCGAGCTCTATTACATCGCCAAGGGCGTCATCAAGCACGAGTCGAAGTACAAGGCGCTCGACTTCGCCGACCAGGACGAGAGCGATTCGACCGTCGATTTCATCTGCGAGCTCCTGGAGTGCTATCGCGAGGAGGTCAACTGCTACGCCAACGATCGGGGCGGCCAGACCTATTCGCAGCAGCTCGTCGTGACGGAATCGTTGCCCGACGGCGGTAAGGCCACGATCGACCTTTCCAAGCTCGGTACCGCGGCGTTCCAGCCGAAGAACCGGCCCCAGCACCTGAAGCTCTCGGCGAAGAAGAAGATCGACTTCTGCCTCGTCGTCGAGTCGGAGGGCACCGCCAACACGCTCGTGGCCAACGGCTTCACGAAGCGTCACGCCTGTATCCTCATGGGCGCGCAGGGCGTGCCGTCGAACGCCGTCCGGGGCTGGTGCAAGCTCATTCAGGAGCAGCTCCGGGTGCCGATGTACTTCTTCGGGGATCTCGATGCCTACACGATACAGAATATCTACCGAACGCTGAAGGCCGGTTCGGCCGCCTCGCTGATCCGCAACGAGGATTTCTCGGCCCCCGCGATGCGCTTCCTGGGCGTGCTCCCCGAGGACATCAAGAAGTACGACCTCCTCGATTACCCGGTGAAAGAGAATGACGCGCAGGAGGTGAGGGCATTGAAGAAGGCCCAGGACGCGCTCAGGAACGACCCGTTCTTCCATGACCGCCGTAACAAAGGGCTCTCGCAGATCCTCAAGTGGCTGATCGAGCACAAGCGCAGGTGCGAGCAGCAGGCCTACTTCACGGTCGATCCGAAGGACCCGACGATGCCGGAGAAGATCATCGTCGAGAAGATCAAGCGCGGCGATTTCGTGTGAGCCGTAGCTCGAGCCGCGAGGCTCGCGTGCAGAGACGCCTCTGGCGCGTCACGCGTCGGCTCGTCGTGAGACCCCTGCGCGCCGCGGACTGCGGCCGCTGGCGCGAGGCGGTGATGTCGCGCCCGCCTCCGCGGACGAAGCATGATCGCAAGCCGTTCTCTTCCCGGAAGGCGAAGCTGGGGTCTTTCCTGCGACGTTTGGCGGGCGACGCGCGAGGGCGGCGGCTCGGCGCGTTTTGCTGCTTGGGCGTTTTCGATCGAAGTGCCGGCGCCTGCGTCGGCTCGACAGACCTCCTGATCGATTGCGGCTCTCGAACCAGTGGGCCAATCTCGGTTACGCGATCGGGCCGGCCTGGCGCCGGCGCGGCTACGCGACGGAGGCGGCACGGGCCGTGATGGACACCGCCTTTCGGGACCTCCGGCTCAACCGCGTCGAGGCCAGCATGGAGGTGAATCACCGGGCTAGCGCTGCCGTCGCGTGAAAGCTCGGCATGCGCGCCGAGGGCAGGCGCCGGAGCTTCCCGCGCGTCCGCCCCGGATCGGAATTAAGCTACGTAAACTGACCCTTGGTCAGTTTTGACGGCCTGAAACCGCCCTTGGCCCCCGCAAAGCTGACCGAAGGTCAGTTTTGCACCCGGGGCATCCGCATTTACCGAGGCACTTCAGACGCGGGCTAACGCAGCTTCGCGAAGAGGCGCGGCCGGATCGTGGCGGCCGCGAGCACCCCGCCGAGAAGCGCCCCGGTCACTCCGAGGATCGCGACGTCGCCGCCGGCCAGGTAAAGGCGCCGGATCGGCGTTCGCGTGCCGAGTCTTGGCGACAGGAAGCGCTGAGGCGTCGCTTCCAGCCCGTAAATCGCACCCCGGGGCGCGCGCGTGAAATGCGCGATGGAGAGGGGCGTGGCGAGCTCCTGGTGGTGGACGAGATCCATGATCTTGGGAACGTGCCGCCTGAGCTGCGCGACCAGCCTCTCCTCGACGTTCTTCTTGAAGGCCATGTAGTCGGGCTCCCGATTCCCACGGCGGGTGTGCTTCCATTTCTCGAAGGCGTCCCATGGAACGAACGTGATCACCTCCGCCGTGTGCCGCTGCTCGGGCCCGGGATCATGCTTGGGGTCCTTCAGGGAGGAGAAGGAGAGGTAGAGCGCGGGCGCCACGGAATCCGGCTGGGTCACGTCCCAGGCCTCCGCCGCTTCCATGTCCCAGCTCTCGAAGAGCCACTGATTCGAGGCCGTTCCGCCCGCGGCGACGAGGTCGCCCTGCAGACCGAGATTCAGGCAGATGACGGGAGGCGACTGCGGGATCTTGAGGATGTCGGCGGCCCAGGCGGACCGCTTCATGTCAGGCGGAAGTAGCGTCTCGATCGTCGAACGCGCCCCCACGGCGGAGACGACGATGGGCGCGCGGATCTCCTCGCCTCCTTTCATGCGCACGCCTATCGCCCGGCCGCGCTTCACGAGGATCTCGTCGACGGAGGCCCGGACGTAGGCCGCGCCTCCCCCGCTCTCCACGGTGGCGAGCAGGTGGTCCACCACCTTCTGGCTCCCGCCCGAGGGGAAGTATCCGCCGTTCCAGAAATGGCGGATGACGAGCGCGTGCAGGCCGAAGGACGAACGACTGGGCGGAATGCCGTAGGCGCCCCACTGCGCCGTGAGGACCGATTTCAACCTCTCGTCGCGCGTCAGCTCGTCGAGAACCTCCGCAGTGGTCCTGGACCAGTAGTTGTACTTCCTGTGAAAAAGGCGCAGGCCCACGCGGCTCAACCCGGGGGGCAGGGTGCGGAGCAGGAGGAGCGGCCGCGCGGACTTCGCGACCCCGCGGATCAGCTCGAAGTACTTAGCGATCGCTTCCTTTTCCTTGGGGAAGTCCTTTTCCAAAAGGCTCTTGAAATCCCGCCAGCGGTCCGGATAGCCGAAGACCGTCCCGTCCGGAAAGTAGGCCGTGTCATAGGCCCTTCCGATGGACTCCATCTCGGTCTTCCCGTCCGTGAGCCAGGCGAGGACTCTGCCCGGCAGGTCGCGCGGACCCATCTCGCCCACGCAGTGGACCCCGACGTCCCAGGTGTATCCCTTGCGCGAGAACGTATGGGCGAAGCCTCCCGGAGTGTAATGCTGCTCGAGCAGCAGCACCCGCATGCCGGACTTGGATAGCGCGGCCGCGCAGCCCATGCCGCCCATGCCGGAGCCGACGACGATCGCGTCCCAGTCCTTCGTTCCGAGCCCCGCCGCAGCTTTGTAGATCGAATAGTCGCTCATTTTCTTACCTGTCGGTTATTCGGAAGCCGTGAGGTCTCCGCGCAAGTTGGGGCGGCCGCTCTGCAGGCCGACGCCGAGAGTGATGGCGAACTGCGAGCGTTCGTCCTGGGAGCCTTTCCAGATGCCCAGGTGGGGCCCGATGCCGAAGTCGCGGCGGCTCCAGAAAAGGTAGGCGAGGGTCGTGCCGAACTGCGGACCCCGGCGGGTGGCGAGCTGGGAGTTGGACGGAGGTGGAGGGATATTGGTCTCAGGGACCAGGTTCAGGCCGTTGCTCAGGCCCCAGCCGGCGTAGGCGCTCCAGATCCAGTTCTCGCCCACCAGCCAGCGGACCAGCGGTCCCGCGGTGACCTGCATGAAAGCGTGCGTGCTCTTGAGAAAGCCGGTCGCTCGCACCGAGGGACCGACGATCAGCTTCGGGAGCCACCACCACCCGATCTTCAGATGCAGGGCAAAGGCCAGCTCCGAGAGCTCGCTTCCGGACTGGTTGAGCTTGCCCAGGTCGAGCGTGAGCATCTCGGTCATTCCCTCGCGGCGGAAGAGCAGGTTCGTGGGCGGAGGCGGGCGCGTGTCGGCGCTGAGAGACGAGACGGGCTGGGGGCCGGTCTGGCCGGCGGGCTGATCGAGCGCCGGAGCCTCCTGTGCCTTGCGGGCTGTCTCAGCCTCTTCCTCCTTCTTTACCTGCTTCTTGTGCTGGTACCAGGTGGGCGCGGCGGCAGGCTCGGCGACGGCGGGGGGCGCCGACGCGAGTCCAAGCAGGGCGAGTCCGAGGAGAGTCGCTTTCACCGTCCTCATCCTCTCACGACCGTGTCACAATCGCGTCGCGGTAAGCCGCTTCGAACGCGATCCAGATTCGGATATCCTCGGCCGCGAGGCCGTGGTCGGCGAGCGTCGTCTCGAGAACGCGAAGACGGCGATCGAAGTGGCCGGGCAGGATGGGCGGGAGTTGCTCGTGTGCCTGCGCGGGGGCCCGGCCCTCATAGGTCGTGCGCGCGCCCATCGCTCGGAGCAGGAAGTCGGCCTGCTTGTCGGCGATTCGGTCGAGGTCGCGCCCCACGAAGAAGAAGCCTACCATCACGTCGGCGGCCAGCCGCCGGTAGAAATCCTTCAGTACCGCCCGCACGCGGGCTTCGCCGGGCGCGGGCGCACCTGGCTCGTGCGGCCGTGGGTGGCTGGAGAGGCGAGTGTAAAGCTCCGCAAGCTCGGAACGCATATTACAGCTTGCCCTCGGAACTCATTTTACAGCTCGCCTTCGGAACTCATTTTACAGCTCGCCTTCGGCTCGACGCCTAGGCACGCGCCCGGGCCCTGATGTGGGAGTAGAAGAAAACCGCGTCGGGGTCGCTCTTCAGGCGTCTCAGCTCGCGTCGCACTCTCGCCACGAGCCGGGGAGTCACCTGCCCTGCCTCCAGCAGGCCCGGGGCGCCGCTCAGGAGGAGGGCCGTCCAGTACTCGATGAACTGGGCCCGCTGCCTGGGCGAACGGTTGTCGTAGTGGTGGACTCCGAGTTCGGTCGAAACGGAGTTGTAACCGGCCGCCAGCAGATAGTTGGCGAGCTTCCCGCCCACGAACGGATCGCCCTTCATCGTCCACTGGTAGTCGTTGTAGGCGAACCAGTACTGCAGGGTCCCCGGGCTGTAGGGGTGCACGTAGAAGGTGGCGTTCAGGACCTCGTTCAGGTGGACGATGGCGCCCTTCCGAAGAACCCGCCTGACCTCACGCAAGATCTTCACCGGATGCTGGACGTGCTCGAGGAACCAGCAGATGAAGGCGCCGTCGAAGGTGCCCTTGGGATACGCCAGGTGAAGCGCGTCACCGACCTCGATCCGGGCGCGGCCCTTCTGGATCTGGCGCGCGAGGTGCGCGCGCGCGCGCAGGACCTGATCCTCCGACGAGTCGATCCCGTGTACCGTGAGCCGGGGGAACCGCCTCAGGAGAATTTCGGTTTGCGCGCCGACGCCGCAGCCCACCTCGAGAACATGGCGCTGCCTCGAGAAGTCCACGCCCGCGAAGACGCTCGGCTCCAGGAAGCGGGCCTGGCCGTAGAGCCGGTCCTGCTCCCGAGGGTCGAATCCGTGTAGGTACCCAGGCGCAACGCCGGTGCTTCGGCCCACGCGTCTACTGGAAGTCTCGTTCCATCACCGTCTTGCGGCCTTCGCGCTTGGCGTTCTCGACCGCCTGGTCGCAGAGGCCCCGGATCTTGTCGGAGAGCGCCTCGGCGACCGCCGCCGACGTGTTCATCCCGGACTTCTCCTTGATGTAGTTCTTCAGCTTGCTGACCACGATGAGAACTTCCTTCGTGCCGCCTTCGGCGCTCGGCGCCGGATTCTGCTCGTCTGTCATTGGAATTCCGACCTCCGCTATTCGACTTTCAAGAGCTCAACTTCGAAAACGAGCGTCGCGCCGGGCGGGATCACGTTGCCCGCTCCCCGCGCGCCGTAGCCCAGCTCGGGCGGGATCGTGAGCTTGCGTTTGCCGCCGACCTTCATGCCGGCCACGCCCTTGTCCCAGCCCTGGATGACCATTCCGGCCCCCAGCTGAAACACGAAGGGTACGTCTTTGTCCTTCGACGAGTCGAACTTCGTGCCGTTCGTGAGCCAGCCCGTGTAATGGACGCTCACTCGCTTGCCCGAGGCGGCCTCGGCGCCGGTCCCCACGTTCATGTCTTCGATCTTCAATTCCTTCACCTCCGAAGGCGAGGGCGGCTGGGACAGCTGCTGGACTGCGTCCGGCGCGGGGCCCGCGCCTTCCTTCCTCGTGCAGCCCGCGATCACCGCGAGACCCGTCGCCGCCGCGACCATTCCGATTCCGATCCAGATGCGTGTCATGTTGAAATGCTCCGTTGCTTGGCGGCGAACTTCTCACAGCTCATTTCGCGTGGCGAGCCGAAAGGTCGTGTCGGCGCGGCGCACTATGATTTGGCACCTTGTGGAAATTGAAGTTGACAGCGGAAGCGTAAAAAAAAATACTGAGGCCGCTGGAAGGCAGTCTTTCACTCCAGAGAATTCCACAGACGGGTAGCACCCAGGAGATTCAAAAGTTTATGATTCGGAGACTGACGGTTTTGGCGGTGGCAGTAGCGGTGTCGGGCGTGGGTTGCGGGGGAAGCAGTGGTAAGAATTCCTCCGACGCGATCGAGGGCATGCAGGCCGGAGCGACCTACGCGGCCAGATGGGCGGTCAAGAGCGCGGTACGGGAGGAGCTGAAAGTCGCGAAGGGCCTGGTGTGGCTCGAGAAGTTCCGGGCCGAAGCCGGAGAGCAGAATGAGAAGGCGGCCGAAACGTCGTTTGGCTGCACCTTTACCGGCTCGGGGACCAGCGCGAGCCCATTCACAGGTACCTGCACCTCAACGGCCGCGATGACGTTCTCGTGCACCGAGGGCAGCGATTCGATCACGTATACGGTGGCGAGCGGAGCCACGATGACGATCACGTTCTCTACGGATACGGGTAACTTCCAGACGGCGACGTCGATCACCACCCGTATGACCTTCACCGCCGTGATCACGGGCGGTGATCTTTCCGCGACGACGGTGGCCTGCACGATGGGATTCACGATGAGCCTGACTGACGCTTCGTCCGACCCGACGATCGACTGCAGTAACACGAGCTTCCAGTGCACGGTGGGCACCGAGACCGTCACCTGCGACGACATCCAGAGCGGCATGATCGCAGACAGGGCCTGCGGCTAAGGCAGGGCCTGATAGTCCGACGAGCCGAAAGGCTCGCATGAATGACCTCGCGGCGGGGAAGCCTCACGGCTTCCGCGCCGCAGGCGTTTTGGGGTACGGTCGGCACCGCGATGTCCTATCTCGAGGCGTTCATTTACGGCGCGGTCCAGGGAGTGACCGAGTATCTTCCGGTCTCGAGCTCGGCGCACCTGATCCTGCTGCCGAAGTTCCTGGGCACAACGGACCCCGGGCTGGCCTTCGATGTCTTCCTGCACCTCGGCACGCTGCTCGCCACGCTCGGCTACTTCTGGCGCGACTGGCTCGCGGTCATCTCCGATCCGCGCGGCGGGCGAAAGGGAGGAGTGCCGCTTTCTCACCTCGTCGTAGCGACTCTGCCGGCGCTCGCGGCCGGGGCCGCGCTTCACTCCTGGGTTGAGACCGCTTTCCGGGGACCCGGCGTGATCGTCGTGACGCTCGTGCTGGGCGGAGCGGCCCTTTTCGGCGCGGACCGGCTCTTTCGGCGCGACCGCTCGCTTGCTCGCATGGGCTGGAAGGACGCGCTCGGCGTCGGCATTGCGCAGTGCTTCGCGCTCGTTCCGGGCGTTTCGCGCTCGGGGTCGACGATGATCGGCGCCCGGCTGCTCGGCTTTGACCGCGAGGCGTCCGCCCGGTTCTCATTCCTCATCTCGGCGCCCGTCACCGCGGCCGCCATCGTCTTCGAGCTGCGCAAGTGGGACGGGCTCGCGGCGGGCCCCGTCGGCGCCGGGCCGCTCGTCGTGGCGTGCCTCGCGTCGTTCGCCTTCGGCTGGCTCGCCATCGGCGGGCTGCTTCGGCTCCTGCGCCGCTTCGGCTACCTCAGCTTCTTCGTCTACCGGTCGGCGCTCGCGGCGGTGGTCTACGCGATGTTTGTCTAGGAGGGACACGTCCCAGGTGGACGCGCAGTCGGCGCAGACCTTGACCGGCGC
>CAYJTX010000145.1:0-7927 GCA_964372615.1 uncultured Bacteriovoracaceae bacterium
TGCGGCGACTTTTGTTAGCTGACTTTCTCAGTTGAGTTTTTCTCGGGGCGTTACCCCGCCCTTCCGTCGAGTCGTGTCAGCTATCGACTCGACGGATCAACCCGACCAGGATCCCCGCGATCTGGAAGTCGGTCGTCGAACCCGAATCGGGATCGACCATCGACTCGATGATCAGGGGATCGTAGGCCGGGTTGGCCGGATGGAGCTCAATTTTTACGCGCGAGCCTCGCGGCTCATTTACGCGCGAGCCTCGCGGCTCATTTACGCGCGAGCCTTTCGGCTCGACTTGTTCGCGGCGGTAATACCGCTTGATCGTGGCCTCGTTGTTCACGAGCGCGACGACGGTCTGTCCGTTGCGCGCGTCGCTCTGCTTGCGGATGACCACGGTGTCGCCGCTGAGAATTCCGTCTTCGATCATCGAGTCGCCGCTGACCTCGAGCGCGAAATGCTCGCCCTGGCGCGTGAGCAGCGAGGCCGGCACGTCGACCGTCTGGTGCGAGAGGATCGCCTCGATCGGCCGCCCGGCCGCCACGCGGCCGACGAGCGGAAGGGGGACCGTCCCGGACATTTCCCCCGTCGTCGGTTCTCGCGGTGTCGACGAAGGCGGGAGTACCTGCATCCCGCGCCGGGCGTTCAGCGACTTGCGCAGCGCGCCCTGGCGCTCCAGGCGCACGAGGTAGTTCTGGACGGTCCCCAGCGATTTGAACTGGAAGTGGCTCGCGATCTCCTGCTGCGACGGCGCGTAGCCGCGCTCGGCGCTGTAGCCCTGGATGAAGTCGAGGATCTCTTTCTGCTTGGGCGTGAGGCCCGGGGAAAACGCGGCGTCGGCGTCGTCTCCAGAGCCTTCCCTGCTGAATGTCTTCCTCGAGCGGGCCATGATTCAGTTGTAAGCGTAGATTATGCGTAAGTCGAGAGGGAGGAGGCGTAAGTTTTTTAGATCAAGTAAAAACAATGGGATAGATAAAAACGCTGTGCGTATATTCGGCGTATATCGATGTTTGGGGAGTGCGCGGGGTCGAACGGCGGGTCGTGCGAGATCAGGGGATGAGCATAGGTCCGGGGGAGAGATCGCGTCGCTCCCGCTATCGCCTCCTGAAGCCCGAAGGCAGAGCTTGCTTACGCTCACGATCTAAGAAAGGCGCCATTCGTGCCGCGCCGAATGCCTCGATCGCGGTGAAGCGCTGGTGCTGCGGACAGAGCAGCCTCAGATTCTCCGGCGCGTGTGAGCCTCTTCGTGCGAACGGCTCGATGAGGGCCACTTCCCGATCGTCGCAGCACTGGGCGCCCTCGGAGTGTCCAAGATCCAGACAGCCGCCGCTCACGTGTCCGATCGAGACCCTGCGCCGGTGGCCGCGTTTCATCTGCACACGAGGAGATTTCCATGTCCAAATTTCTGGGATGCCCTGGTCGAGCTGCTTCGTGAGCCCCGTGATGCAGAAGTATCGAGTGTACCGGGCGCCCCGAGCGCGCCTTCGGCGAGGGACTGAGCATGCCGTCGTTTGCGCTGGCGATCCTCGGCCTGATCTCCTGCGGCACTTCGCAGGACACCATCGACATCTCGGGAGAGCTCTCAGTCGGAGACCTGCATCGAGTCGAAACCCAGTGCCTCGCGCAGGTGCATGATTCGTTTCTCTTGCAGATCACCGGGGGCGTGGTGACTCACTCGAAGCACCCGGATGGCTACGACTACCCGACGAATCACCGCGCGCCGCTGAAAAGGACATTCCGGACGGACAACCTTCTGGGCAGGGGGAGCTTCGAGTTTCCGGGACGTGATTACTTCGTAACGATCCACTCGTGCTCATGAACACGAAGACCGAGAAACCCCGCGCCGGCGCGTGTGACCTGAGGACTGCCAGGGCCCCCTTCTCCTGGGCGATCTTGACGCACTGCGTACAATCAGCTAAGTTGTGGGCCCCCGGCTTAAGGAGGCCCACACATGTCGCTATTTTTCCGCCTTTCTTCGCTCACGATCGTCGCTCTCGCATTCTCGGTCTCAGCCCATGCCCTTCCCGGCGGCAACCGCCTGGTGAGCCCGGACTCGGTGAAGCTCCTCGACGCGGCGAAGCTGGAGATCCGCTACACGCTGCCCTGTCAGACTGACGACTCCTCCAGCGTCGTCATGGCCAGCGATGATACCGGCGACCGCGAGGTGGCCGTCGGCGTCGTCGCGTCGCTTGACGAGCGCAACTGCAAGTCAGGCCCTCTCAAGTCATTCAAGAGAACCGTGAATCCCAAGGACTCCGGTTACGACTGCGCGGGCGGTGAGTGCAGCTTCCGCCCCATGCCGGTGGAGGGGCAGGACGACAGAAAGCTCGAGGCCTACGTTCGCACGCGCCTGAATCGCGCGGTCGGCGGGCAGCCCACGGTGCAAAGTTTGATCAACCAGGAAGCCGGCTCGACGGTGCCCCTCCAGCCGGAGAGCCTCCGCTGCATGGGTTATCCCTCCTGGGAAGGAAGCGGAAAGGCCGTGGGCTCCTGCCATCTCGACGCCGTCGGCGCCGGAGCGAAGCGGCGGTACGCCGTGCTTGTGAGCGATGATACCGAGCATCCGGGCGAGCACCGGGGCCTGAAGGTGGTTCTCGTTTCCTATTCTCTCTGACTCGGCCGCGCGGGCACTTCTGGAGGAGAAGAAGCGCTGGAAAAAGCAGGGTCGGATCGGGACCGAGCGCGCCCAGTGGAAGAGGGGAGGGTGGGCCTGATATAAGAGCGGTGTGAAACCCGAGCGCATCGCCGCCCTGGCCATCGCGGCCACCTTTGTGCTGAGGCTGATCTGGCTCGGCGACATGGAGTTCAACCACGATCAGGTCAACACCGTGAAGCTCCTCTCGGAGCTGGGGTCGTTGCCGTGGTCCCCGCTCTCGCCCGCGACGGCCGAGCACTCAGGCATCACTCATTCGGCGGGGTTCTTCTACTTCGTTCGCCTGATCTCAGGGGGCAGCCGGAACCCGATCGTCATCGTCTCGGCGATTTCCTTCTTCAGTGCTGTGTGCGTCTCGGCGGGGATCTGGCGGTTCAGGAGAAGGGAACCCTTGCTGCTCGGATTCTGCCTGCTCGGCGCGAGCGCGCCGGCGATCATGCTCTCCCGCATGATCTGGACTCCGAGCCTAGTCGCCGCCTGGTGCGTGCTCGCGCTCCTGTTTCTAGAGGAGTCGCGCGAGGGTCGGGCGCGCTGGGCCGCTCCGCTCGGCGCCTTCTGCCTCTGGATGGCTCCGCACATGTATCTCGCGGCGGTTTTTCCGGCCGTGATGTTCTCGGTCGGGATCGCGGTCTCGCTGCGCCGGATATCCGCTCGCGAGCGCCTTCGCGGGTGGCTTGCGGGCTGCGCGTTCGGAGCGCTCAGTTTCGTACCCTACGTCTGGGCGATCGTGAGCGGCGCACCTGGAAGCGCCGGAAGGAGAAACGCGATCCTGAGCCACACGGGCTTTGAGATCTGGCGCGCTCTCAAGGACGCGGCGACGCTCACGACACCGGCGCACCTCATCAGCCGCAACCTGGGAGGGCATATCGGCGATCTTCAGACGGGAGGGCACGCGGGCGCGCTCTACCCGGCGCTCCTCTTCCTGGGCGTCGCGCTCGTCCTGGGTCTTGCGCTTTATTGGCGGGCGCTCTACCGGGTCGTGAGGGAGCTGCGAGCAGTCGAGCGCGAGAGCCCTGCCGTGGCCTGGGTTCCGTTCGTGGTTCTCGGTCACGCGGCGGCGCTCTTCTGTCTCGGCCTCGGTACGTTCATGCACTACTGGATCGCGATCGTCCCCTTCGGCTGCGCCATGCTTGGCTGGGCGGCGTATCGGGGCGGGCGGCTAGCTCGAAGGCTCACGTGGGCCTACGCGATGCTTTCCGCGCTGGCGGCGTTCCACTTCCTCCTGCTCATCCACGAGCGAGGAGGGCTGCCGGGCGGCTACGGACGCTCCTATCGCACCGCGGAGGCGCCGGTGCTGTTTCCGACCGCGAAGTAGACCGTCCCGTGGCTGCCGCTAGCCTGGCGCGGAGAAGTCTTCGTCAAGTACCCGGTCCAGGCAGCGCTCTGCGAGCGCGGCGATGGTCCACGCGGGGTTCGCGCAGCCGACCGCTCCGGGAATCATCGCCGAATCAGTGACGTAGAGGCCTGGCTGGCCCCTGACCCGGCCGTACCAGTCGCACGCCCGGCCCAGCACGGCGCCGCCGAGCGGGTGGTAGCAGGTCGTACCCATGAGCGAGTCGAAGTCGATGAGCAGCCCGCCGCTGTTCGCCCGGTCGATCCGGCGGATTGCCTCGAGGGAAGCCTTGCGCGCGCTCCGGGCCGCGGTTTTCGGCCAGCGCAGGCGCGCGTCGCCGCGTTTCGGCTCATACACGAACTGCCCCGCCGCTTCTGGAATTCCGATTCCGGCGATCATGATCGCGTTGAGCTCGAAGGGCAGCGGCGCGACCGCGCACTCGAGGCTCACCGGTCCATGGGAAGTCCTCTCGAAGAGAACGCCCACGGGCGGGGGTCCGCCCTGGGGGGCGCCTGTCTTCTCACCCACGCCCAGGCGCATGAAGACGCGTTCGCCGTTGTTTCCCCAGTGGCGGCCCACGTGATCGTTCAGGCGCCTCAGGGTTCCAGTCTCGCGGGCATTGACCAGGAGCCGTGAGGTACCCATCGAGCCCGCGCCCAGAAAAAGTCGATCGCAGCGGATGTGCAGGCGCTCGACGATCGCGCCCGCCTCGTCGATCCGGTCCGCGAGCACGCGGTAGCCCTGGCCCGATTCGCATTCGCCGATCTCTCTTACGAGATGCAGCGCGCGCACCTCAACGAAACCCGTGGCTTCAGCCCGCGGCAGGTAGTTGCGATCGACCGACCGCTTGGCGCCGTTGCTCGCGCCGTAGAAGTATTCTCCGCGCGTGTAGCAGGCCGGGACCCTGCCCTCGAGCTCATCGCGCACGACATTCCAGTGGGTTGTGCTGAGAATTCGGCTCGACCTCATGTCGGCGCGCCCGACTTGACGCTCGAAAACGCGTGCGGCGAGGTAACTGTCGCTCGTGAGGATATCATCCGGAATCGTATCGAAGCCGATCTCCGCGCGGGCTCGGGGGTAGTAGTGTCGATCGAGCTCGTCGTAGTCGACCCCTTCGGGGAACATCCGCTCGAAGAGCTCGCGGGTTGGCTGGATCATGATGCCGCCGTAGACCAGAGTCGAGCCCCCGACTCCGGCGCCGACGATGACATCGGTGCCGCAGCCTTTGATCTTCTCGAAAAGACCGGGATAGGGCTTGAAGATGCGCAGGGGAGAGCCGGGGATCGCCGGCGTGCGCCTGAACCAGGCGGTTCTTTGATCGGGCTTCCAGAAGGAAGGGAAGGTGTCGAAGCTCGGCGTCAGGGGCCAGGCGCGACCGCGTTCCAGGACGAGGGTCTGCACGCCCGCCTGCCCCAGCCGAAGCGCCGCGACCGCGCCGCCCAGGCCGCTGCCGATGACGACTGCCCGGTGGCGCTCGTGTCGGACAGTCGCGTGGCGGGCATCGTTGCTGGGGGCGCCGTCCCCGCGTGAGTCGAACGACGAAGCCCCCGCGGCCAGAGCGTCCTCGGTAGCGGCGGTCGCCGCGGCGCCTGCGAGCGTGGCACCCACGGCGCGCGCGGCGCCGGAACTCGCGGCCGCGCCCAAGGCAGCCAGAAAATGCCGTCGCTGGATTTGGTGCGCGCGATCTCCGTCCATGGAAATCCTCCGAGCAGCGTGAACTCTGATTTTAGCACGTGGCCTCCCTCCGACGCCTGGGAAGATTTTGCCGCGTTCCGTGTTACTCTCGCGGCCATGAGACACGGACGCTGGAGTGTGGGGATCGCGGCTCTTCTGGTATCGGGGGTCATCGCCGGAGCGGCAGGGCCAGAAGTTGAAGGCGATTCGACGACCTGGCTGGTGACTTCGCATCACCCGGAGGAGCTCGAAAGGCTCGCGCCCTACGTCGCGGAGCGCGAAGATCGGGGCCGTCTGCTCCTGGTTCGCCTGGCGAGGCCCGTGCAGGAGCTGCCAGACGCGGTGCGCGCGATGCTTCGTCCGGTCGCGCCCGGCGAGGCTCGCGACTACCGGCCGGAGGCCGGCTCGACTGACTTCGTCGATCCGCGCGTCGCCGCGCTGACGGCCGAGGTGAGCCGGGACCGGCTGCGCGCCTCGGTCCTGAGGCTCGCCTCCGTGAGGGACCGAAGCGCGGGAACGGACGAGAACCGCGCGATGACGGAGTGGACGCGCGTGGAGCTCGAAAGGATGGGCTACGCGGCACGCCAGCACTGCTACGCCGCGGGCGAGTGTAATGTCGTGGCTGAGCGGGCAGGGCGGTCGCGCTCCGACGAGACGGTCTACGTTGTCGCGCACCTCGATTCGGTCGGTCACCCGCTCGCGGGCGCGGACGACAACGCGAGCGGGACCGCGGGGCTGCTCGAGATCGCCCAGGTGCTGGCCGCCGCGCCGACAGAACGAACCCTCCGTTTTCTTGTCGTCAATGGTGAGGAGAACGGTCTGGTCGGCAGCACGCGCTACGTGCGGACGCTCTCAGCTGGCGATGTAGCGATGATCCGGCTCGCGGTGAACATGGATATGATCGCGTACAACGCCAACGGCCTCGTCGACCTCGAGACGAACTCCGAGTTCGAGGAGCTCGCCCGCTGGTACGCGGGCCTGGTGACGACCTATACTTCGCTGCGCCCGAACATCACGATTCCGGCGTGGGGAAGCGACCACGTCCCCTTCCTGGAACGAGGGGCCCCGACGCTGCTCACGATCGAGCATTGGAAGACGAAGACTCCCTGCTACCACCGCGCCTGCGACCGGGACGAGACGCTGAACTATCCCTACGCAGCCGAGATCGTGAAGCTGAACGTGGCCGCGGTCGCGCTCAAGGCGGGGTTGGCTCCGGCAGTAACGCGCAGAGATTGACTCGCACGGGCTTGAGCCCCGGGGGGGGGGCCTCGCCTGCGACCCCTCGAAGGGTGACCGCGACTCCGGGGGCTTCGGGTGTCAGCCGTAGAAACCGTACGGGTTGCCGCTTCCCGTAAACAAAGCGGAGATCAGGCGCGTCGGGCGCGAAGAATGCGGCGTTTGGGTCCTTGGGAAGAGCGATGACCACGGGCTTGCTTCCCGAGAGTCTGAGCTGCACCAGGATCTGGTTCGTACGCGAAGTGCGCTTCACTCGCATGGTGAGAATCGTGCGCGGGGCCCAGCGGTCTTGAGTCAGCTCGCTCAGGCGGTCCTGGAAGTCTTTCAATTCCGGAAAAGTCGGGGGCTCCGGAATCCCCGGACTCCGTCGGGCCCCGTCCGCGTGACTGGGGTGGAGCCGGAACTTCGGCCGAGACCTTCTGGTCCAATTCATAGAGCCGGGCCGCGCGGATCGCGTCCGAGGCGAGCTGAGCGACCTCCGCGAGCTCGGCGGCTTTGAGCTGCAGCCCGTAGTGGCCTGCCTCCGAGCGGTCCGCCTCGCAGGTCTGGACCTTTGACGTCGTGTGGCGGTCGGCCGCTCCGTCGGGATGAAGCTGGAGCAGCTCCCACTGCTTTCCGGCTCTGGAAGTCGACTGCTCGTTCTCGATGACGATCTGAGTGAAGGGAGTCGCGACGGGGTCCGGAGAAGGCGATGCCCAGGCATTGGCGCTGAGCCAGGCCACGAGGATCGTCGCATGTCTTCCAGGCCGGCGTGAAACGAAATTCATCCCGGCATAACTCGGATGGGCAACCCTCGCCCCCAGCATTCCAACCCTAGTCTAGATTCGATGGGCGGCACAGCGTGATGAAAAAAGACTTTCGCGTTCCTATTGCTCGGCTGGTCCCAGTCCGGCTTAGGCAGGGAGCTCCTTCGGCTTCTCAGTCGCTCTGGGACTTCAGCCTGGACCTCGTATACTCGTACGGTCACGACTTTCAGGAGGCACAGTCTTGATTTCCTGACGTTTCGTCAGCGAATCCAGTCGAGTCACACCCCCTCAGAACGG
>CAYJTX010000146.1:0-3159 GCA_964372615.1 uncultured Bacteriovoracaceae bacterium
CCGCCACAGGTCGCAGGGGTCGTCGATCCCGGGAAGTTGTCCGCGGCTCAGCCGCGAGTGACTCCGGGGGTCGATCCCCAGACTCAGAGGGCGACGCTCAGCAGCGTGAGAGCCTCGAGCGCGGAAAAGTCCCCTCTAACCCAGAAAGCGGCCGCCAGCACGAATGCTGCGGCGGCGATCGCTGGACCCAAGCCCTGGAGCACCGATTGGGTGTTCGTCGGAGGCGAGGTCGATGATCCGGAGCTGAAACCTTTACTGGATACGGCGCCAAGGGCGGCGATCCAGAAACAGGCGGAGCTCGGCAAGACCTCGGCCCGAGCAGGCAAGGGAGGCGAAGTCGGGGCGGCAGCCGGGCCGGAACAGGCCAGGGCCGTCGCGGCCGCGAATGGGGTTTTAGCGGGATCTGCGCAGGTGGATCGGGCCCTGGCGGCGCAGCTGGCGGCTCTCGGCGCGAGCACGGAGCTCGAGCCCGAAAGCTCACGCGGACAGGCCAGAAGCCAGGTCGCGGGAAGCCTCACGGGAGCCGAGTTCGTCGAGGCGCTGAACGGTGCCAGATCGCGAGCGGAGACTTCCGCAGGGCAGGGGTTCGGGCAGGGTTCCCATGGACGAAACCCGCTTGAGGCCGAGGTGTCTTCGGGGGTGGGAGTTCCGGGAAGGCCGGGCTCCGGTCCGAGGGGTCAGGCGCCCGGAGGCCTTCAGGGCTCGAGTGCTCGACCGAAGCTGAAGGCGGAAGACGCCGTGATTCCTCCGGGAGTCGGCGGCGGGGATTCGCACCGGCCTCTGGCGACGGCGATTCCGCCGGCGATCGTGACCGGACACGTCGTCCAGGGCTCGATGGCCAGGGACCGTCTCTCGCACGAGGCGCTTAACGGCGTCAGCTCCGGCATCAGGAACCTCTACCTCCAGGGAGGTGGCGAGCTGGTGGTGCGGCTCAAGCCTGACAACATGGGCGAGCTGCACGTACGCGTCGTCACCAACGGGAGGGATGTGGGCCTGAAGATCCGTGCCTCAGACTCGCAGTCGAAACGAGTCCTGGAAGACAGCATGGGCTTCCTGCGCGACAGCCTCGCGCAGCAGCAGCTCCAGCTCTCCCGGGTCGACGTGTCGGTGATGGGACAGGCGGAGCGGGCGGCCTCGCCCGCGTTCGGCGGAGCCTCCACGGGCGATTCCGGTAACGGAGGTCATCCTTCGCACTCGGGAAACCCCGGCGGAGCCTCGTCGGGAGCCTGGGCCCAGGCGGGCTGGTCAGGAGCGGGCAACGGCGGCTCGAGCGGTCGACCGGATTGGGGCCTGTCGGAAAATGACGACGGCTCGGGTCGTCCCGTCAGCGGGATGAGAACCCGGACGGGCTCGGTGCCGCAGGCGGCCGGCTCCTCGGGTACGATCAGTCGGGCGCGCGTGGCCGATGGAAGGATTGACGTCATGGCCTAGGAGGGGCTCTCTCCGGGTCTGACGAATTGCGGGGGAGGAGGGACGCATTCCCTCCTCCCCAATCAAAGAGGAAGCTCATGCAGGGAGTCGGCGCAACACAAGCGGGTCAGGCGGCGCTCGGTCAGGGAGCACAAGTGAACGCCGGCACGCTCGTGTCCAGTGGTAGGGACGCGGATACTCCCTCGACCGACCCGAAGTTCGGGGAGATCTGGAAACAACTCCAGAGCAAGTACGGTGAGAAAACCCAGAAGCCCCGCGAGATCAAGAAAACCCTCGGCAAGGACGACTTCCTCCGGATCATGGTGACACAGATGAAACACCAGGATCCGACCGAGCCCTTCAAGGCCGACCAGATGGCGGCGCAGATGGCGCAGTTCGCGTCGATCGAGCAGCTTCAGAACCTCAACCAGTCCGTTGGCAGGATGGCGAACCAGCATCAGCCCCTGGAGCGGCTCGCGATGACGGGGATGATCGGCAAGACGGTCACCGTGGACCGGGACCGATTCCCCCATACCGACGGCGCGAACGAGAGCCTCGGGTTCACGCTCTCGCGAGACGCCGCCCAGGCCCGGATCTCGATTCTCTCGGAGGTCGGAGAGGTCGTGTATGAGAAGGACCTGGGACCGCAGAAGACGGGCCCGGGCTCGTTCTCTTGGGATGGCTCGAAGACCAATTCAGTGCCCGCGAAGTCGGGGAACTACCAGTTCCGGATCGCAGCGTCCGACGAGCGTGGCCAGCCGATCGAGGTCGGCGCGCAGGCGAAAGCGAAGGTCGTCGGGGTGAGCTTCGAGGGCGCGGAGCCGGTCTTCCTTCTCGGCGACCTCAATCGGCCGGAGAAGGCGACGCTCCGAAATCTCGTCAAGATCGAAAGCGAGCCGGGAGGCGCGCCTGCCGTCGAGCAGGCAGCAAAGCCCTCGGCCGCCCAGACGGAAGGGAGCGGCGATGCAGCCCCGGAGGCCGTCGTGGCGGTTCCGGTGCCGGAGAAAAAGCCGAATTTCATCGCGTTCCAGAAGGGCGTCGGGTCGAGCAATCTCGACGTGAATCGACTCACGCCGGAGGTACGGGACGCGATCGCGAAGTACGAGGCGCAGGCCGCAGAAAGCACGGCGGGCGCCCGTGTCACCGAGAAGGGCTTTCCGAACGGGCTTCAGGAGCCCGAGAAGGAAGTGGAATCCGAGGGTGATTCGAAAGGGAATCAAGCGAAAGGGGGTGATCGAAAGTGAGCAGTGGACCGATCCTTTACCCGAGCGTGACGTCGCTGCCGGGCCAGGCCGGAGTCGGCCAGGCGGACCGGCAGCCGGCGAAGCGCGACGGAGTCAAGGGCGAGTTCGACAAGGTCTTCGAGCAGACGATACGCCGGGACGGGGGCGCGGATCTCACGAAGATCCGGGAGCCTCTGAAGTTCTCGGCGCACGCGAGCCAGAGGCTGGCCGAGCGGAAAATTCAGCTCGATCAGGCCACGTTGCGCAAGGTCAACGACGCCGTCGACAAGGCGGCGGCGAAGGGCGTGGAAGACACGCTGGTATTGACGGGCGACGCGGCCTTGATCGTGAGCGTGAAGAACCGAACGGTCATCACGGCCATGGACCGCGCGTCTCTGGAGGGCAACGTGTTCACCCAAATCGACGGGGCAGTGATCGTCTAAGGTGAGCGTCGAGCCGCAAGGCTCGATTGAAGTGAGGTAGGGCCGGGACAGGAAAGAGAACCGGGCCGACGAAAACCGGAAAG
>CAYJTX010000146.1:3259-7911 GCA_964372615.1 uncultured Bacteriovoracaceae bacterium
AGGCTGGACTCCCGACAGGAGAAGCCAAGGGCGCCCCGATCGAATGACGGGCGCTCCCGGACAAGTCGACGACGGAACGATTCCCGGTCTCGGGAAACGACAACCCAAACAGGCGCGAGGAGGCGCCTCAATCATGGGTATTCTGTCATCGATGTATACCGGGGTCACCGGGCTGCAAGGCCAGGGCGAGGCCCTTGCCATCTACGGCGACAACATCGCCAACGCCAACACCGTGGGCTTCAAGGTCAGCCGTCCTGAGTTTCAGGACGTGATCGCGAAGTCCCTCAAGGGTCTGTTGGGCGGCAACCAGATCGGACGGGGAGTGAGGCTCTCCAACGTCAATCCGATCTTTTCTCAGGGGTCGATCGTCCAGACGGAGTCGTCGACGGATCTCTCGGTCACGGGCGATGGCTTCTTCATGCTGAAGGGGATCGACGGGATCAGCTTCACCCGCAACGGGTCGTTCCACTTCGACAAGGACGGCAAGCTCATCAACTCGGACGGCTTCCTGGTCCAGGGCTTCATGGCCGACGACAAGGGCAAGATCAGCTCGAAGATGGGGGATCTCTCGGTCGACCGGACGGTCGTCGACGCGAAGAAGGCGACCAAGGTCAACATGTTCATGAATCTCGATCTGCGGGCGGAGTCCGCCCTGCAGTTCGACCCGAACAAGCCCGAGCAGACGAGCCACTTCGCGACCGGCGTCACCGTCTACGACACGGCCGGTACGGCCCATGTCGTGACGATGTACTTCAACAAGACGGCCGACGGCGAGTGGTCGTGGAAGGCGATGGCCAAGGGCGACGAGGTCGTCGGAGGCCAGAAGGACACGATGATCGAGCAGGCCAGTGGCCGGCTCCTCTTCAACACGGAGGGCAGGCTGCAAGAGCAGACCATCGAGAAGTCGTCGTTCCAGTTCAGCAAGGGCGCGCTCCCGGACCAGTACATCGAGTTCAACTTCGGTGAGGACATGAAGAGCGGCGGAGCCGGGCTTCAGGTCACCCAGTACGGGACGAACTCCGAGGCCTACAAGACCACGCAGGACGGCTACACCGCCGGAACGCTCGCGGGCCTCACGTTCAACGACGACGGGATGTTGACGGCCATCTACTCCAACGGTCAGAACGTCAACCTCGGGCAGGTGGTGCTGGGCAAGTTCGAGAATCCCGAGGGGCTGTTCAAGATGGGCCAGAACCGGTTTCGGGAGAGCCGGCTCTCTGGCCAGGCAACCATCGGCGCCCCGCAGGCCGGAGGAAGGGGTCGGGTCTCAGCCAAGACGATCGAGTCTTCGACGACTGACATCGCCAACGAGTTCATCAACCTGATGCAGGCGCAGCGGAACTTCCAGGCGAACAGCAGAGTCATCAGCGTCGCGGACGACATGATGGGTGAGGTGCTGAATCTCAAGCGCGGCTAGTGAGCGCTGAGTCCTAGAACTTCGAGCCCGGGGCTTCCACGCCCCGGGCTCATCACTGGGACGGTCTCGGATGGCCTGGGCGAAGGCCTGGGCAAGGACTGCCGCTTGCCCGCATTTTGACGCACAAGTGGCGGCTCTTTCTGGAGAAATTCCCTGGAAAAAGCGCAAATTCCGCGCTCCCCCCCGCTTGTCCGTCGCGCACCGACGGTGCAAACTAAAGGGAGGGGGGGTTCCTGACCATGGCGCCCGAAGAAAAAGCAGAAGCCGCGGGCTCACTTTCCGCTTCCTCTCCCGGAGGAGGCGGGAAGCTGACCGTGATCCTGACGACGGTGAATCTCGTCGCCACGCTCGGGCTCGGCGCCATCGTCACGCTCTCCCATCTCAAGGAAAAGAACCGGCCAGCGGTCGAGGACATCGCGGCTCAGCCAGAGGCCGAGTCGACAGCGGCCGAAGGCGCGAAGGACGAGCACGGCGGAGGAGGGGGCCGTGGCGACGCGAAGGACGCCAGGGGTCGCGGCGACGGGAAGGACTCGAAGAAGGGCCACGAGTACGGAAAGATGGTCACCTTGGAGCAATTCACGGTGAACCTGGCCACCCCCGGAAGCGTAAGTCCGAAGTTCGTTCGGGTGAACGTCTCTCTCGAGGTTCAGAACGACGACGTCGAGGGCGAGGTGACATCGAAGATGCCGCAGGTTCGCAACGCGATCATCGACCTCTTCAACAGCAAGAGACCCACGGATCTCGCGACCGCCGAGGGCCGTGAGTATCTGAAAGAGGAGATCCGGAACGCGATCAACGGCTTCATGGTCACTGGAAAGGTGAAAGGGGTCTACTTCACGAACTTCGCCGTGAGCAGCTAGCAACTCGGGTCGTGGGAATCTGGGCCAGGAGGGCCCGTGTTTTTGAGTCAGGAAGACGGAACGAAACGACATGAATCAGGTACTGACACAAGCTGAAGTAGATGCGCTGCTGAGCGCGGTCGCCGAGGGAAACGTCGACGTCGCGGCGCAGGCGCAGGCCGGCGGGGGCGGCGGGCAGGACGCCGGCGGTGGGCAGGGCGATCCGTCGCAGTGGGGCGGCGCCAATGTCATGAACGACCCCGAGGTCACGCCCTACGACCTCACTAACCAGGACCGCGTCATCCGCGGCCGGATGCCGACGCTCGATATCATCTACGAGCGCTTCATTCGCCTTTATCGGATGTCGCTGTCGAACTCCCTGAGAAAGATCGCGTCGATCAGCATCATCTCGACGGACCTGCTCAAGTTCGGCGAGTTCGTGAACACGCTGCCGATCCCGAGCTGCATGTGCATCATGCGTTTCGAAAGTCTCCGGGGCCCGGCGCTGCTGGTCTTCGAGTCGAAGCTCGCTTACGCGCTCGTCGACAGCTACTTCGGCGGCACGGACCGGCCGTACACGAAGATCGAGGGCAAGGAGTTCACGCGCATCGAGCTCTCCATCATGAAGAAGGTGATGGACCTCGCGATCAAGGACATCGAGGAGGCGTGGGCCCCCGTTCACAAGACCGACATCTCGTTCATCCGAACCGAGGTGAACCCGCAGTTCGTCGGCGTGGTGCCTCCGTCGGACGTCATCATTTCGACCACGTTCGAGGTCGAGCTCGAGAACGCGAGCGGGACGATCGCGCTCGTGATCCCGTACTCGACCATCGAGCCCATCAAGACCAAGCTGAATGCCTCGTTCCAGACCGAGGCAGACCGCGTCGACAAGGAGTGGACGAGCAAGGTCGAGGAGCATCTCAGGAACGCCGTGGCGAACATGACCGTGAACCTAGGGGCGGCGACGATCACCGTGGGCGATCTGGTGAATCTGAATGTCGGCGACATCATCCCACTGGCCCAGGACGCCGACGGTGAGCTCGACGTCCTGGTCGAGGGCGTTCCGAAGTTCAAGTGCTTCTTTGGGGTATCGCGCGGGAACCGCGCGGTTCAGGTAACCCGGGTCATCGATCCGGACATGGCGTAGCGAGGGAATGGATATGGCGGATACGGCACCGGCCGCGGAAGGTGGAGTCGAAGGACTGGGTGACATCGGGGCGGCGCTCGCTGCCGCCGGATCGGGGGCGGTCGGGGGGGGCGAGGCCGCCGAGGGGGGCGAATTCCAGCCTGTGGGCGGCGGCGCCCCCGCGGACGGGGTCCCGAAACAGGGGGGAGCCGAGTCGGTCCAGTCGCTCGACTTCATCCTTGACGTCCCTCTCAAGGTGACGGTCGAGCTGGGACGTTCGAAGATGGCGATTCGGGAGATCCTTCAGCTCGCTCAAGGCTCCGTGGTGGAGCTGTCGAAGTTCGCGGGTGAGCCCCTCGAGGTACTGGTGAACGACAAGCTCATCGCGCGGGGTGAGGTCGTGGTGGTGAACGAGAAGTTCGGCATCCGTTTGACGGACATCATTTCGCCGGTGGAACGGATCGAACAGCTGAAGTAGGCCGGTAATGTTATGAGTCCGGAGCCCAGGAGGGGCGCCGGAGCTCAGGACGAGCCGTAAGGCTCGCGGTGGAAATGACAGGAGACGAAGCATGACGCTTCAGGCACTGTGTCGATGGAAATTCGTGGTCGCGGCCCTGCTTCTCGGTTTTGAGACGGGCCCGGCCTGGGCATTGGCGACATTGGACCGCGTCTCGGTCTCGGATGGAACGCGAGTCCAGCTCGTTTTCGACACGCCGGTGAAGGAGTCGCAGGTCACCACCGACTTCCTGGGCGACATCATCCAATTCAGCCTGGCCGACGTCTCGGTCTACCCGGCGAAGATCGTCTCCCTGGCAGGCCCGCATATGGTGAAGGTTTTCGCCTATCAGTACGCGCCACGGGTGGTGCGCTGCCGCATCACCATCCAGGGGAAGGCGAAGGAGCTTTCAGATCGAGTGCAGGTCCGCGCGATCGGGCGGACGCTCACGATCGCGTTGGGGCCTGGGTCGACGACGAAGCCCGGCGGCTCGCAGACAGCTGCTCCGGCTCCGATACCCGGAACGGCGGGAGATCAGTCTCCCGCGGCGCTGACGGACTCGCGAGCCGTCGACGAAGAGGAAGCGCTGCTCCAGCGGGTCATGAAGGGTTCGCTGGAAGGGCGCCCCGGGCCAGCCGCTCCGCAAGGCTCGCATGCTGCCGGAACGGTGGTCGACGCGGTCGCGGCATCCGCGGCGGCTCCGGCGAAGCAGGAGCCGAAGGCGGCGGCTCAGCCGCTCGCCGGCGGTAAGCCGCTACCGAGCCCCTGGAAGCC
>CAYJTX010000147.1:0-7887 GCA_964372615.1 uncultured Bacteriovoracaceae bacterium
CTAGAGCGAGTGAGAAAGGCCGCCTACTCCCAGCGCATTCTGCTCCACTTTCATCACACTCCTAGGCTCCCCACCCCTTGAATTCTTCAGAAAATCGCCCATCAACTTAAATAGTTAATCCATCTCCATTGACATCCCCCGCATCTTCAGTCACATAACGCACCGCGCTGGTGAATCGGCGGCCTAAATATGTTGACTCATAAAGTCAACTAAGGTACTCAGGGTCGGTCGGTTTGGAGCCCCTGGAGGAAATGACCCCATGCGCAGTATTCGCGCGCTACGCGTAGACACCTCACTTGCGCGTCTGAAACCCGCTGCTCTCGCTGTCCTGCTCCTGCTGACTTCCACGCAAGCGCTCGCCCGACAGTATCCCATGCCACAGGCCGCGAGCCTCCATTTCACTCCCCGAGGCCTCGAGTACTTCCAGACACAGACCGACGCCATGGTGCGCGCAGCGGGCGTCGACCTCACGCAGAACAGCCTAGAGAAGTGGGAATACAGGGCGGAAAAGCCGCTGCGCCTGAGCCAGCTCCCGCGCGAGTATCAGACGTACACACGAACGCTCCAATCGCTCCGCGACACGCTTAAGGAATGGCTCATCGGCTTCGAGTTCAGCGATCCGCGCATCTATGCGCAGGTGAGCAACTCGGGCTACCGAGCCCCGGACGTGCACCTCGGGCTCGTGGTCGACGAGGCGCTGACCCAGCAGATCGGCGTGGATGGAACGGTCGGCGTCAGGCTTCAAGCCTTCATTCCAGCGCTTCGCCTCGAGGCTGACTGGATTCGGGCCGTGGATCTCGCAAACACATTTCTCGGTACCTTCGACGAAACCCGCGGCTTTCGGAGCGGCTTCGGAATCAAGCACCCCTGGGTCGAGCTCAACGACCCGCGCCCGATCCAGGTCGACGTCCCGCTCCGCGTGGCGGTGAGCCCCCACACGGGCGACCTTCAGGTCGAGGCCCTGAGCGCCTCCACAAATCTCGACCGGGTACGCTTCGACAGCGGCTGGGACCGCGGACTCATCCTGCCCACCGTGCGAGTCCGTATCAACGGCCAGACCATCACTCTCCGCAAAGACGAAGTCGAGCGCGCGATTCTGAGAAAGCGCGGCGACCTCGTGGCGATGGGCCAGCGCAAGCTCAAGGAGTTCATCGAGCGTGAGCTGCCTACCCGCCTCAACACGATGCTGATCGACAAGGTCGTCGGCGGCTTTGAAATGGTCAAAGAGATCGCCGCCCCAGGCGTCGAGTACTGCGGCCATGGCGATTCGTTCAGGTGGGGCTTCCGGCTTTATGACCTTGGTTTCGATCCCACCGATGGCTTCCTCGACCTCACGATGCGCGGCTACCTCGAAGACCCGCTGTACCCTTCCCTGGCGCAGCCGGCCTGGGCGGCGAAGCGCGCGCCCCGCCTGAGCGGGCGCGACGCCGCAAACTATGACGTCGCCCTGGCGTTCAACGCGGATCTGATCAACCGGGTCATCTACCTGGCTCGGCACCGGGGCACCCTGAATGAGGTCAGTGACGGAAGCGGAGGCACGCTCCCGCTCGTCCGCGACCCGTTTCTCACCTTCATTCCCGGCTCGCGCGACCGCGCACGCCTCCACGTCGTCGTGCGGAAGTCACCTGACGGGCTCGAGCAGAAGCTCGCACTCAACGGGCCGTTCGAGGTCGAGCTCGACATCGAGGTTCGCTTCGAACTCAATGACGCCCGTACGGGCTTCAATATCACCGCTGACCACATCGTCGAGAGCACTGCCTTCATCGACGACCGGTTCCTGCGATTCAACTACTTCCGCGCGGACGTCAACGAGAAGCTGCTCGAGACGGTTCGGGAAGTCAGCGCCGGCTGGCGCTCGACGCCGATGCCCCTCGCCGAAGATGTCGAGATCCCGCTCGAGCTCTTCGGAATCCGGTTTTCGCCGCTCTCGATGGACATCGACCCGAACGGCCACCTCGTGTTCTTCCTGGTCTACGCGAACGGAGGCACGGGACCGTGAGATCGCGCCTCCATGGCACGCGGGCCGCTTCGCGGCTCGACCACCTCGCCGCGGCCGGCCTCCTCGTCGCCGTCGCCCTGGGCCTCTCGCCCGAGGCCCACGCCGTGCCGCTGCGGCCGGTGCACCCCGGCTTCTCGACCCCCGGGTCGTCGATCGACCGGGCCATCGGGGTCTTCATCACCCATCGCGGCCAGAGCTACTTCTGGGACCACCTCGAGGACCTCGTCGCCCTCAACGGCTACTACTTCCGCGAAGGCGGCTTTGAGCGCTTCGACTACCGCGCCGAAGAGCCCGTCGACATCCTGAATCTGCCCGTGGAGTACGGCCATTTCCGCGGCAAACTCTCGGATGTCTCACAGGTCATCAAGCGCTGGTTCCGGGGCTTCTCGCTCGAGAACCCGCTCGTCACCGCCTCCGCGGAGGGCATCTCCTACGTGGTGAACTTCTCCCGGTTCGGCCTCCGGGTCGACCGGGACCAGACTCGCGCACTCAGGGACGGCCGCGGCGTGGTCGTCGGCTTCGAGCTCGAGATCCCCGATGCGCGGATCGACGTACAGCGCATTCGCGGCCGTGATCTGAACAACGACCGGCTGGTCGGGGAGCTCGGCGTCGACCAGTTTCTCGCGGGCTTCGGGCCGGATGAGCGGCAGGCCACCTCCGCGACCGCGGTTCCGCTCAGGATCCGCATCCCGATCGTGGCCGAGCTGAACGAGCGCGATGACCTGACCTTCCGGGTACTCGACCTCGAGACCAACCTCAAGGAGGTCGGGCTTCAGTTCTCCTTCGCGCGACCCCTGCAGCTCCCGCGGGTCGAGATCATCGTCAACGGGCGCGTGATGACGCTCAATCAGCGCCGCCTCGAGGACGAGCTGATGCGGCACACGGACAAGCTCCTCGATCACGTCAAGGAGTACATGGCCGACTTCGCGCACGAGAAGGTGCCCGCGGCGATCAACGCGCTCGTCTCCGAAAGGATGCCCAACGGCTTCAATGAGGTGAACGAGATGGACCCGCCGGGCGCGCCTCTCCCGGTCGCGCGCGGTAACAAGTTCAAGTGGGGCGTGAAGCCCCAGGAGGTCCGGGTCACCCGGCACTTCCTCCACTTCGGCCTGATGGGCTTCGTGGAAGACCCCCGCTCCCGCGACGTCCGCCCCGCCTCGACCTCGCGGACCCTGGACTATCCCGCCCTGAACCTGGTCGACCCCCGACAATACGACCTCGCCCTGGCGATCAACCAGGACCTCTTCAACCGCATCCTCGGCCTGAGCTTCCGGCGGCGCTACTTCGATCGCATCGAGCTCGATGGAGGCGGCTCGCTACGCCTCGTGCGAGCCCCCGAACTTCGGATCGACGGCACGAACTCGCGCAACCAGGCCAAGCTGCATCTGAGAATTTCCCAGAATGTGACCGGGATCGCCTCCTGGATCGTCCACAGCCCACTGGAGTTCGACGTCGACGTCCTGATCGGCCTGCAAAAGAACGCCTATGGCTGCCTCAGCGCCAGGTTACACAGCATCGACGAGCGCTCGGCCCACATCGAGGACCGCTACTTCAAGAACGACCTCTTTCGAGGGCACGTGTATCGCTCGGTCCGGGACAAGCTGCGAGAGACGAACCGCGGGCTCGCGAGGAGCCCGAAGCTTCTCGTCGAGCATGTTCCGATCCCGTCGCAGATCGGGGGCATGCAGATCCGCGTGAAGGAGTTTCAGTCCGACCCGAACGGGTACCTGGTGGTCTATCTGGAGTACGCACCAGAATGACGAAGTTTCCGGTTTGTGAGCAGAAGGCTCACGAAAAACTAATATTCATAATGAGAGAGAAGTACAGGAGAACGATGAAAATGAGCACGAAGAAGTTGTTGGTGATCAGCGCGGCATTCCTGGGGGCGACCCTGGGGCTGGTGGGAGGAGCGCCGAAGCTGGCGCAGGCCCTTCCCCAGTATGGCGCGACCTCGATCGTGGTCGACCCAATCAAGGTCCGAAATCTGCGAAGGCATGCCGGCAAGTACCTGCACGTCTTCCACGTTTCGGCCCGGGACGCGATGCTGAGCTCCTCGCGCGACGCCTCCTACGGCCTCATGGGCACGGAGCTGCAGATCCGCGCGATCAAGCGTGAGCCGGTGCGAGTCCTGATTCCTGCCTCGGGCGAGGTGCTCATTCCGAGCGTGGACGTGCCTCGCGCGGGCTACCTGTACTTCACCCACCTGGTCTTTGCCGTGACCGGCAATGAGCCGGACCCGCTCTATTTGACGAACGCGAACGGCGTCAACCCGCTCGACGTCCGACTTCGCGACGAAGCGGCCTGGAGCCGACTGACCGATCGGGACTTCGAGTACGACCGCCTCGGCAACTATCGCGTGAGCATGCTGGGACGGAAGCGCATGAGCGACGACGGCGGTAAGACGTACTACCTGCTCTTCGACGCGGCCCGGGATCTCGGTCTTTAAAGGGATTGGGCGGGCCCGAAAGGGAATCACACGGCTGACGCGGCCCTCGGAGATTGCGCCTACCGCGCGATCATCTCGGCCCGCCCAGCTACCGTTTTCTCACCGAGGCCGGGTGTTGTTAACTTACTTTTTCCGACTCGAAAGAGCCGGGGCCGGCAGGGCCCGGGGCGTCCCGAAAACCCAGTCCCAGAGCGGCGACGTCACGCCGAAGTAGTTCGTTGGATCCTGGAAGTGATGGATCATGTGGTACTTCTTGAGGAAGCGTAGGGGCCGCGTACCCGGCTGCCTCTGGTGCGAGCTGTAATGGACCCATTCGTAGAAGAGATAGCCTGAGATCACGCCGATCCCCGCGTACGCGGTAAACGTCAGGTCGCGGCTGGCCCAGGCCAGGCCCGCGAGAACACCCAGGTAGATCGGCAGCGATAGGGCCACGGGAGCGATGACGTAGTCGGGATGACCCGGCTCGCGGTGATGCCTCCTGTGCAGGCCTGAGCTGAGGGCCCTCTCCGTCTTGGCGTGAAACGAAAACCGGTGCAGGCCGTACTCGAGCAGGGTCCAGAGAAACAGGCCAGCGCCCCCGAAAATCACCGGGGCAGCGAAACCCGGGGGGCCCGCGACGACGGCCGCCACGGCGATCTGAAGCACGGCAAGGGGGCCGAAAACAGCCACTGGAAGCCACTTCTGCGCACGTCCCAGCCTCGCCAGTCTCTCTAAAACGTTCATACTCCGCCCCCAGTTCCCAGTGTATTAAGTAACCACCTGGTTACTAAATTTAAATTGACTTCACTCCGAGATCAAGAGGTAAATAACCATACGGTTACTTATGAAAAGGACTCGGAAATCCCAGCTGGCAAAGCCCCCGAAACAGATGCGCAACGCGGCGAAGACGCGTGGGAGGATCCTTGAGGTGGCGACCCGGGTCTTCGCGGCCAAAGGCTTCGCCGGCAGCCCTCTGAGCGAGATCGTGCGCGCCTCGGGCGTGAACAAGCGCATGGTCTACCATTACTTCGGTGACAAGCAGGGCCTTTACCGGGCGGCCTTCGTTCACCAGTGGGGCGAGCTTAAGAACTGGTTCGACCGGGCGCTGCGGCGCCGCCTGGAGGAGGCCGGCGCCTCCTCGCCTTCGATCGGCGACGCGATGCTCGAGGCCCTCGGCGTGTTCTCGGACTTCCTCTCGACCCATCAGGAGTTCGTGCGACTCCTTCTCTGGGACGGCCTCGAGGGCGGAGCCGTCTCCAAGAGCATCTGGACGGACGTCCGCGGTCCGATCTTCGCGCAGATCGAGTTCCTCGTGAAGCAGGGCCAGAAGGAGGGCTGGCTGGAGGCGTCGCTCGACCCCGCGCACGTGGTGATCAGCTTCCTGGGCGCGACGACGATCTACTTCGCCTTCGCGCCCTCGCTCGCCGACATGCTCCGCGCCGAGCCCCTGTCGCCGAAGAGCCTGGCCACCCGCCGTGAGCAGATGTCGCGGCTGCTCGCCGCTCTCTACGCAAAGAAGCCAGGCGCGGCGGCCTAGCGAGCGCGTGCTTACGTCTGAAGTCCACAATGCGTGGCCTTCGCCCCTGACCAGTCCCTTGGTCGAGCATCAAGTGCACGTTTTGTGGCCTTCAACATGCGGCCCGGAGCCGCTCCCCCGCTACCGCCCGAACGGCAGCTTCTTCTTGATCACGTCGACCGCGCTCTTGGCGGCCGACGACGCCTGATTCCTCACCGCCGCGAGCTTGGCGTCGGCCGTGCCCTTGAGCTCCTCGACCTTCTGCTTCTTCTCTTCGATCTGGCCGGTCACCTTGGAGCGGGTTGCGTCGTACTTCGCCGTCAGCTCGCGCTTGGGCTTTCCGACTTTCTCGTCGACGAGCTGGTCGATCCGGCGCCGGACCTCGGCGAGCTGCGCCTGAAGCTGGGCCTCGAAGCCCTTCTGAAGGGCATCGGCCAGGTTCGAGCGCACCGAGAAATCCAGATCGCGCCCCCCCTCGCCCCACTGGCCGCGGGCCGTGACTCCGACGGTGACGACGGGCAGCTCCTTCGTGACGGCGTCCAGCGCCCCCTTGAGAATCTTGGATGAAGCCTCGATCCGGTATTGAAGATCCGTGAATGAGCTGTCGACATCGAAGGTCAGCGTCTGACCCGTGAGCTTCGCATTGAGCGTCGCGGAGCCCGTCGCCTTCGCGAACCCGAGCTTCACTGACGGCGTATTCTGGAGCCAGCGATCGGCCACCGGGAACGCGCCCACCGAGACCCTGGCCTCGTCGACCGCCACTTCCTTCGTGTGGTCAAGAACGGCGGCGAGCTTCACGTCTCGGATCTGCTGCTGCGGGAACTCCCCGTCGACCCGCACGCGCGTAGGCCGGCCCAGCGCCGCCGGGTCGCTCGTGACGTCCACGAGCTCGCCCGCCATCGGCCCGCCGAACGGCGAGCCGTCGGCCTTCGAGCTGACGGTCGCCTTCTTGAGCCAGAACGCGGGATAGGAATTCGGCCGTCCGAAATGGTACGTGCGCCCCACGCTCCTCGCGTGCGGCGTGAACATCGGGTCTTCCTTTTTTTCGCTCTTGGCCGGCATGTACTGCCTCGCCATCGTCACGTAGCGCTGAGCCTCGTCGAGCTGATCGAGCGCCGGCGCCGCGAACATCTGGCTCGCCAGGCTCTTCGAATCCAGGCGCGGCAGCTTGAGCTGGCCCTCCAGGGCCGACTTGTCCTGGGTGACCATCTCGTCGATCTGCTGGATCGACTGCTGGAAGGAGGTGACGTCCTTCGTCACGTTCTCGGCCTGCGTCTTCAGCGAGTCGGCCTTGGAGCCCACCTCGCCGATCAGCGCCTGAACTTGCGACACCTGCGACGCGATCTGAGCCGGGTTCTTGCTCCCGCCGACCTGGACCGCTGCGATCCGCTCCTTGAGGGCCGCGACGTCTTTGTCACCCGGTAGCGAGGCCATCATGCCCTGCCACTCCTTCTCTTTCTTCGCCAAGTCGTCGCCGAGCCTCTGGATATGCGCCGTGGTCTTGAAGTCGGCGGTGAGCTTCTTGAGCGCCTCCTGAGGATCGAAGCCATCGAAGAGCGCCGCCGCGTCGGCAAGGCCCGAGCCTTTCACCTTCTCCCGAACTTTCTCGAGCGCGGCCCGCTTCTGCTCGTCGACCCAGCCGCCCGCGCCTCCCCCTCCCTTGTCCGAAGGCGGAACGACCCAACCGGGCGCCTTGCGCGGCACCCCCACCTGAATTCCGTCCACTCCGCCGCTCTCCACGACGAACTTCGCACGCAGCAGCCCGTCCCAGAGCAGGTCGAAATGAATCCGGCCGATCTGAAGGCGATTTTTCGCCGGCACCTTGGGGTCGGTCAGCTGCATCTCACCCATGCTGAAGCTCCCGCCCAGGAAGCTCGTCCGAAGCGAACCGATGTTCACCTCGGCGCCGTTCGCGCGAGTCAACGCCCACTCGAGGCCCCACCTGAG
>CAYJTX010000148.1:0-7844 GCA_964372615.1 uncultured Bacteriovoracaceae bacterium
CGAGGTAGACGGCCATGTAGGCGATCATGAACAGGCCGGACGGCGCGCCGCTGTGCAGTTCGGCGATCTCGGCGAAGAGCAGCGTGAGGATCCCTCCTTCGATGAAGTTCCGCTTGAGCGCGCACCAGAGGACCGCGAGCAGCACCACGTCAGGCTGCAGGTACAGGAGCGGATAAGAGGCGAACAGGGATGTCTGCAGGGCGATTCCGATCGCGACCAGCACCACGAACGCGAGGGGATTCGCGTGCCGAAGGAAGAATCGCGTCATCGCTGCTCCTGCTCTGAGCGAGTGACGATCTGGACCTCCTCGAGCTTCGAGAATTCCACGGCGGGCCGTACCTCGACCTCCTGGGTGATGCCGAACGGCTTGCGGTTCACCTTCGAAACCGTCCCTACCGTCACCCCCTAGGGGAAAATGCCTCCCAGGCCGCTCGAGACGAGGACGTCACCCGGCTGAATGTCGTCGGTACGCAGGACGAAGCGGAGGTTGCAGACCTCTTCCGTCATTCCCTCGACGATCCCGCGGGCACGCGATCGCTCCACGATCGCGTCGACCGCGGACAGGAGATCGAGCACCGTGACGATATCCGCGGTGGTGCGCGTCGTCCGGAGCACCCGCCCCACGATGCCCTCGGTCGTGAGGACGGCCATGTCCTTCCGAACCCCCGCGCTTTCGCCGCGATTGACCCGGATCGCGCGGAACTCGGTCGAGACGTCCTTGGCGATCACGCGCGCGATCACCGTCTCGAGGTCGTATTTCTCCCTGAAAGCGAGCAGGGATCTCAGGCGGACGTTCTCCTGCTGCGTCTCGCGCAGCCCGGCGATCGTATTGAGAAGCTTCCTGTTCTCTTCCAGGAGCGTGACGTTGTCCTGACGCGTGTGCCAGAGGTAGAGGTAGCTCTGGACGGCATCCACTCCGAGGTCGAGGGTCCAGCGGGTGGCGGGGTGGATGGGCGACGACTCCCAGAGCAGCGCGCGGTCCCAGTGGCGGAAGTCGAGCGGGGATCGGGTCGAGGTGTCGATCGCGAAGACCGGAACCAGCAGGAACGCGAGAAGAGCGAAGTAGAACCGATATTCCTTGATGTACTTGAGCATGGGGACACGGTCTGCCGTGTGAAATCGTACAACAATATTCAGGAGGAGAGAAACAAGAGACCGAAAAAAAAGAACTCGGAAGTCCGGGGGCTTTCGGCGAGAATGAGCGCGCTATGTTGAGCTTCATTCGGGAAAAATTCGGCCCCATCATGGTGGGTGGGATCATCGGTTTCATCGTCTTCGTGTTCATGGTCTCGGGGGTCTTCAGCCCGAGCCGGACCCGTGGACTGCACGACGGCGCAGTCGCCGGCACGGTGAATGGGGAGCCCATCTCCATTGCCGAGTTCAATCGGTCGGTTGCCCAGCGCCTTGAGTTCTTCAAGTCGCTGGGGGGAGGGAAGCTGACCGACGCCCAGATCCGGAGCTTCCGCGTGCAGGAAGGCGTGTTCACCGAGCTCGTCGGTCGCAAGCTGAGCCTCATGGCCGCCGAGAAGGCCGGCCTGGGCGCGAGCGACGAGGAGATCCGGGAGAAGGTTCGCGAAATTCCAGCGTTCCAGCGGGATGGCAGGTTTGATCCGGTGGCCTACAAGACGGTCCTGGAGGCGAACAACCACACCCCGTCGAGCTTCGAGCGGCTGGTGCGGGAGGACGTCTCCCTGAGGAAGTGGAACGCGTACTACCGTTCCAGGGCGAGGGTTTCCGACGAGGAGGCGCGCCGGGAGTACCAGGTCAGCGGCGATCGCCGGAACATCCGATACGTGCTTCTGACGTCGGAGACCGCGAAGAAGGTCATCGAGGTGCCGAAGGCCGAGATCGACAAGTTTTTGGCCGACCCGGCGAAGGAGAATCTGGCCCGCGCCCAGTACGATCAGCGCAAGGATCGGGATCTGAAGTCCGTATCCTGGGAGGACGCCAAGCTGCGAATCGCGCGGGAGCTCGTAGGCGGGGAGCGGACGGACGAGATTCGAAAGGTCAACGACAAGCTTGCCGATCAGCTCGTGGCCGTCCTGGGCAAGGACGAGGCATCGGTGAAGAGGACGAACGCGCTCCTCAAGCCGTTCGGGGTCGAGGCGAAGGCCACGGGGCTGATCTCTCGCCAGAACCAGCACCTTCCGGGAGTGGGCGAGGCCCGGGAGCTCATGACGGACGCCTTCGCCTCATCGTCGCCCATCGACGCGGACGCAGGTGGCAAGGCGAAGAAGTACGTTTCCGGCGCCTGGTGGCTGGTGGCGCTCGTCATCGAGAGCCAGAGGCCGGACCCCTCGAAGTTCGATGAGAGGAAGGCCGCCTTGGTCCGGCAGCTCGCCTACCGCAAGGAACAGGAGCTGCAGGGCGCGGTACTCAAGAGGCTGCAGGAAAAGGCGACCGTGAAGAGGAACGACGCGGTCGTGAATCCCGACGGGGAAGCGCCCGAGAAGCCGCCCAGGGCCAGAGAAGGTTAGGGGGTCCATTGACCGCTCCCACGCGCTTTCGGGAGGTCTATCCAGAGTACGCTTGCGACCTCGGAGTGTTCCAGCCGGGGCCCTTCAATGCGATCACGGACGTACCAGGAGTGCGGGTCGGCCACGCGACAGTGCACGACCGCCAGAAGCACTGGTACACGGGAGTGACCGCGATCTGGCCGCGCGACGACGTGTACGACTTTCGCCCGAGGGCTTCCGGACACGTACTGCATGGGGCCGGAGAGATGACTGGCCTGCACCAGGCCCTGGAGTACGGCTTTCTCGAGACGCCGATCTTGTTGACGAGCACCCTCGCGGTCGGAAAGGCCTACGACGGGGCGCTTCAGTACCTCATTGAAAAACATCCCGAGATGGGGCTTTCCGAAGACGTCCTGATTCCCGTGGTCGCCGAGTGCGACGACAGCTACCTCAGTCGGTCGCGCGAGCGCCCGATCGGAGTCTCTCACGTGAAAGGCGCGCTCGAGGCGGCGCGAGGGGGCCCGGTTCCAGAGGGAAGCGTGGGCGCCGGGACGGGAATGATCGCCTTCGACTTCAAGGCCGGGATCGGAACCTCGAGTCGGCGGATTCCGGCCGGTCCAGCAGCCCGCAGGACCGAATTCATGCTGGGAGCGCTCGTGAACGCGAATGTCGGAGTACGGCGCCAGCTCCGCGCCGCGGGAAGGTGGGTCGGACGGAAGCTCGAGGCGGTTGCGCCGATCGGAAGGGAACCGGCGGCCGAGCGAAGTATCATCGTGGTTCTGGCCTGCGGGGCCCCGTTGCGACCCGATCAGCTTCGCAGGCTCTCGGTTCGGGCGGCGCTCGGGCTCGGCCGGGTGGGTTCCTTCGCGAGCCACAGCTCGGGAGAGATCGTGATCGCGTTCAGCACTGCCCTAGGCGAACCGCGGAAGCCAGCCTCGGCGACTCAGGCTGGCGAATGGCTGCACGATTCCTTTCTGAATCCGTTTTATGAAGCCGCAGCCGAATGCGTCGAGGAGGCCGTGCTGAACGCCCTGGTCGCCGCGACGCCGATCGATGGGCGCGACGGCCACCGCGCGGTCACCGTTCCACAGGAACCGCTTCGGGACGCACTCAGGAACCCGAGCTGATGGCGACCGAGCAGAGGGCGCCGGAAATCCTGGATCCTTCAGCGAGCATTGCCGCGATTCCATGCCCTGCGCAGTATCCTTGCGAAACGCACCCCTGGATCAGGAAGCCGCCGGTCGGGACGTCCCAGTCGAGCATCTCGCCCGCCGCGAAGATTCCCGGAAAACGCTTCAGCATGAAGCGCTCGTCGAGCTCGTCGAGCTGCAGGCCCCCCGCCGACGAGATTGCCTCGGACAGCGGCTGGGGATCGCCCAGCTGAAGCGGAAACGCCTTGAGATACCCTGCAAGCCTCTCTAGGGAAGGGTCCTCGAGCAGGTCGCGGGGAGCGCAGTGGTACACGAGCGCGTAAGCCGCCGGGCAGAGCCCAAGCTGCTTCTTCACTCGTCGAATGGGCGAGAGATTTTCTTTCACGGCCTCGAGGCGCGCGAGGATCTGGGCCGCGCTGAGGTCGGGCTTGAGATCCAGGATCACCTGACCCCGCTCGCCCACGAAATAGACAGGCGTTCCCTCCAGTCCATAGCGGGTGACCATGGCGTCGCCCTTGCGGCTGCCCCTGGACGAGGAAAGCACGATGCTCTTGAGCGGCTTGGCTTCGGCTTCCCTGAGAAACCCCTCCGGCCAGTCCACCCGGTAACCCACGTTCGAGGGCGTGAACTCCGTGAAACCCAAGCCACGACTGCCAAAGATCGCGGGCCACCGCAGGGGTGACTCCGTAGGTTCCCAGCTCCCCCCGCCCAGCGCGAAGCAGACGGCCGCGAACCCGCTCGTTCCCTGGAAGGTCTTGACCCCCAGGTTCTCGATGAAGCGGACCCAAGCCTGCGGTGGGAAAGCGCCCAGGACCCGCTCCCAAAGGGCCCGAGCCGACAACCGCGACACGCCGGGCGGGTCCCCGTGAGCTCACGCCTGCGCACGCCTCACGCGCACGAATCGATCGATCCGCTGGGTGAACTCGAGGCGTTTTTCGAACGGCAACCCGTGCCCGCAGCCGGACAGCTCCTCGAAGACGATTGAGGGGAGGTCCAAGAATGCGGCGCGCTCGGCCTCGAAGTCCTCCCGGCTCCAGACGCGGCTTTCCGCGCCACGAAGGACCAGGATCGGCAGGCCGCGCACGCCGGCTGCGCGCACCCAGCCCCGGATCGAAACGTCGCGAGCGGCCTCGATTGTGCGCATGAGGGCCGCGGCGTCGAAGGGGAACGTGATCGCGCCCCCGGACTCGAGAATCGAGCAGGCCATGAGGTACTGAGCGATCGATGGGTCCGGGCATTCGGCGGTCATGAAGGCGCGGGCTTCGGAACGGGATGGAAAGAGGGCCGGAAGTTTCCTCAGGAACGCCGCGAGTCCCTCGCCGAGGCCTCCTCCGGCGATACCCTGAAAGCCCAAGTCGATGAGAATCAGTCCGCTCACGAAATCGGGCCTCAAGTGAGCCATCGCGCACGCGGTTCTCACGCCCATCGAGTGGCCGATCAGGAAGGCGGGATGAAAGGACTGGGCTTCGAGCGTCTCGACCCCGTCGCGACCATAGTCGAGCGGCGTACAGCCGTCCCCGGCCGGACGGCTTCGGCCGTGCCCTCTCTGGTCAGGCGCAAGAATCTCATAGCGATCCTCAAGAGATGCCGCGATGGGTCGCCAAAGCGCACCCGTTCCACCCATGCCGTGGAGGAAGGCGAGCCGGGGCATGCCTGATCTCGTCTGGCCCCAGCGATGGAAATGAAGTTCCATATTGACTCCCCTTGCCCCTGGCATAGCATGACGCGCTCGACGGGGCGGGGACATTGGAATGGTGAGGGGCCAGGCAAAAGGCCGTCGAGCCGGAAGGCTCGAGCGCGAGAGTAAGAAGCTCGCCGGCAAAGGCCGGAGTGGGGGCGTGCGCCGCCCCGTGAAACAGGCGGCGGGCGATCGTCAGGCAGCGCGCGTGGAGATCCGGGAGGCGCTGCGCCTGGGCTATCTTCTTTCCGAGAAATGCGAGCTCAAGGAGGCGGCCGGGGCGTTTGGCCGGGCCCTGGAGCTTTCGAAGTCGGCGCGCGATTACCGGGCCATGATGGAGGCCCTGAGCGGTCTGTTGCGATTGGCGGGCGAAGCCCTCGATCTGGAGGCCATTGACCGCTGGGATCGCGAGCTCGACCGGGTGATGGCGGCGCATCCTCACTCCGCGCCGCCCATGGTCTGGTATTGCAAGGGGGTGATCTCCTATCACCGCGACAATCTCAAGGTCGCTCAGAGGTTTTACCACCGTTACTTGAGAGCAGTGCGTGAGGACTTGAAGGCCAAGGATTCGGGCTCCACGGAGCTGTCCGGCCAGGTCCTGACCATCGAGGAGCAGGTCGCTCGCGGCTGGACGGTGCTGGCGATGACCCTTTTCCGGCGCAATCGCTTCCGCCGCGCGAAGTGGCTGGCGGAGGAGGTTTTGCGGAGATGCGAGGGCCGCACGATCAAGGGCGTGAACGGCGTCGTCCACATGATCCTGGGTCGGCTCGCGGAGCGGGAGCGGGATTTCGACTGCGCCCTGGCCTGGTACCAGAAGGCCCATGCGAGCTTTCTCTCCGAGCACAACTGGTACAGCCACCTGCACGTCCTCTATGGCTATGCGCGGGTCGCGCGGATGCAGCAGAATTACGCTCAGGCCTATGGGTACCTGGACCTGCTGGAGAAGGCCTGCTCCGGGCCTGAGTTCGGAGTGATGCGTCGGGAGATCGCGACCGAACGCGCACGGCTGGAGCAGGACGCGGTCGATCTCCTGATCGACAGCCGGCGCGGGCTCGTACGCACGCGCGAGGGCGGCCAGGTTTCGCTTCGGAAGCAGTACCTGCTGCTTCACATCCTGGCGGCGCTGAGCCAGGCGCATCATCGGCCCGGGGGCGACTCGGAGCGCGGGCTTTCGAAGGCCGAGATCATCGAGCGGGTCTGGCAGGAGAATTATCGGCCGGAGGCCCACGACAACAAGCTTTATTACAACATCAATCGGCTTCGGAAGCTGATCGAGCCGGACATGAAGGCGCCGCAGTACCTCCAGAACTGGAAGGAGGGCTACCGGCTCGCGCCGGGGCTGCGCGTGCACTTCGTGGGGGCGATCGAGCCGGGAGGCTTACGGAGGACAGGGTCCTAGCGACCTTGAAACGGGGGGAGGGGAATCATCATGGGTCGAAGGAAGATGCTTCTGGCGGGTGTCGCGATCGGTTTGGCATTCGCGGTTTCGGAGTCGGCGAGGTGGTCCCCGGGCAGGGCGCTGGTCTCGGTACTGGAGTGGGCCCTGGAGTCGACGCCGGCTTGGGCCGAGCCCAGCCCCGGGCCGAGCGGTGGAGGCGGTTCGGGCGAGATCCCGATTCCGTTCCAGTCCTCCAATCAGAAAGTCGAGCTCGCGAGCGGGGAGCTGTATATTCTGATCGGGCGGATCAGCTTCTACAACGGTGCGCCCTATCTCGAGGTCGATCTCGAACAGCATCCCTGGCTCGCGAACAAGGAGCGCAAGGGCGCTCCCTTCTATCCGCTGGAAGCTTCCGCTGATTACTGGCGCAGATTCGAGGGGCAGCAGCTGAAGACCTTCATGGAGGCCCATGGGGCGGTCCGGCTGGATGATCCCAGCGGCCCGAAGTACGTGCTGTCGCTTTTCCCCCTGGCGGATCCGCTGCCGGTGAACCGGCCCGTGGATCAACGCAACCCCTGAGGACGGAAAATGACGCTTCTGCTGAAGCAGGTCTTCCAGTTCATCAAGCTCCTGAATTCGGATACGGGCACAAGTCAGCTGGCGAGCGGAGTGGCGGTGGGGGTGATTCTCGGATTCACTCCCGCCCTCTCCCTGCAGACCGTGCTGATGATCGTCCTGCTCTTCTTCCTGCGGATCCAGCTCGGGGCGGCGATGGTGACGGCCTTTTTCTTCAAGTTCGCGGCCTACTTGCTCGACCCGGTCTTTGACCCGGTCGGGCGCACGGTCCTGGAAGCCCAGGCCCTCCGACCCCTGCTCACCGAGCTCTACAACATGCCCCTCGTGCCGCTCACCCGGTTCAACAACAGCATCGTGATGGGCTCGGGGGTGGTCGCGCTCGCGGCGGCGCCCGTCGTCTTCGTGGCGTCGAAGTGGCTGATCTCCGCGTATCGGGCCAAGGTCGTGGCGCGCTTCGAGAGCACCTCGCTCTGGAAGGCGGTCAAGGCGACGAGCATGTACAAATGGTACGTGAAGTACGACGAGCTTTTCGGGGGGGCCTGAGACATGGAACCCACCGTGACGACTCCAAGCCAGAGTCCTGCCCCGGCCGTCCCACCCAAAGG
>CAYJTX010000149.1:0-7836 GCA_964372615.1 uncultured Bacteriovoracaceae bacterium
CACGTACGGTTCTGTAAGGAGCTTCGGCCGACAACGGCCGCTGTTTACTTGATGAACCCCTCGCGGGGCCGCATCCTCCTCTGTGACGACGACCCAATATTCCAGGTCTCGGTAAAACACGCGATCAAGGGGCGTCACGACTGTCGATCCGCATTCCACGGCGACGAGGCAGCCGCCATTCTGAAGGCACAGCCCGTGGACGCTGTCCTGATGGACATCCAGATGCGAACCAGGGACGAGGGGCTTCGATACCTCGAACGGATTCGGGAGACTGATCCGGACCTGGCCATCATCATGTGCAGCTCACTGACGGACTTCGGGACGGTCCGCGAGGCAATGCGCCGGGGGGCAACCGATTACCTACCCAAGAGTGCGCCGCCCGAGGAGATCCTGATCACGGTGGAGCAGGCGCTGGAGCGGAGGATTCTTCGGATGCGCAAAGCTCAGCAGGACTTCGAGACCCGGAATGAGCAGAAAAGAAGCGTGATGATCGGTTCGTCGGAGCAGATGGAAAAGCTTCGGGAGCTGATCGCAAAGGTCCGTAATTCCAGCGCCAACGTTCTCATCGACGGCGAATCCGGGGTAGGCAAGGAACTAGTTGCGCGCCAGCTTAGGGGCGAGAGGACCGATGGATCGCCCGAGCCGTTCGTCACGGTCGACGCCGCGACGCTGACGCCTCAGCTCGCGGACAGCACTTTATTCGGACACGAGAAGGGGGCTTTCACGGGAGCTGATCGGATGATGCGCGGAGTCTTCGAGGAGGCCGACGGCGGAACCGTGTTCTTTGACGAGATAGGTAACCTCCCGTTCGACGTCCAGGCGAAGCTGCTCCGGGTTCTTCAGGAGAAGGAAGTGCGCCGGATCGGATCGTCACGCGCGATTCCCCTTCGGTTCCGCGTCGTCTCGGCGACAAATCGCCCACTTTCCCTCGCCGCGGAAGCGGGGAATTTCAAACCTGACCTGCTTCACCGCTTGAGCGTTGTGCCGATCCGCGTTCCGCCTCTTCGCGAAAGGCCGGGCGACATCCCCGAGCTCGTCGCGCATTTCACGGAGCACCACCGACGTTCGGGGGAGGATGGCTCGACGACTCCCCTCTCCTTCACCCAGGCCGGGCGTCGATCGCTACGACCGTAACAGTGGCCCGGAAACATCCGTGAGCTGGAAAACCTCAACTAGTTCCTTTCGGTCACCGTACGGGAGCCGACCGTGGATCTGGCGGACCTGCCTCCACGCATCCGAGACGCGCATACCCACGCGGACGCCTTGGGGGTGAGTCCCGATCGAGATTTTTACCGGCGAGTCGAGCTCTTCGAGAGGAAGCTCCTCGAGAAGGAACTGCAGGCCCTGGACGGGAACATCAAGTCGCTCGCCCTCGCGCTGGGGATGGATCGCTCGCACCTCTACGCGAAGCTGCGGTCCCACGGGCTGAGCTGGGCCGGAAGTTCGCGACGAGCTCCTGTCCGCCCGCGCCCAAGACGAGGCCGGTGACCGCAGCCGGAGCCGGGCAAAGCTTCACGCCGACCTGATTTTCTTCCTGGCCTGCGGCAGCTCGAACTTGCGGTAATCCCCCGACTCGATCGACTCGAGCCAGGCCGAATTCGCAAGGTACCACCGGATCGTCCGACGGAGTCCTTCCGAAAGCTGTACTCGGGGCTCCCAGCCCAATTCTGCGGTGAGTTTCGCGAAATCCATCGCGTACCGAAAATCATGGCCAGGTCGATCATCGACAAATTGAATCAGGGTTTCGTAGTCAAACCCGTCGCCGACCTGGGCGCTGATCTCCTCACAGATCTTTCGGACGAGATCGATGTTCCGAATCTCGGTTCCGCCCCCGATGTTGTAGCTCTGACCCGGGCGACCCTTCCGAAGTACTGCCTCAACCGCATCGCAATGGTCGCTCACGTAGAGCCAATCCCGTACATTTTCCCCCGCACCGTATACCGGCAGTGGCTCACGGCGGAGACAGTTCCGGATCATGAGCGGAATGAGCTTCTCGGGAAACTGAAAGGGACCGTAGTTGTTCGAGCAGTGGGTCAGGATTGACGGAAATCCGTAGGTATGGAAGTACGCCGACGCAAGGTGATCGGAGCCGGCCTTACTGGCGGAGTACGGTGATCTCGGATCATAGCGAGTCGCTTCGCTGAACCGGCCGGTAGTGCCGAGAGTTCCAAACACTTCGTCCGTCGAGACGTGAATGAAGCGAGTGTCACCCGCCGCAGGGGCCAAACGGTCCCGCCAAACCGACCGGCAGGAGTCCAGAAGGATCTGTGTACCCAGGACGTTGGTTTCCACGAACGACGCCGGAGCGCCTATAGAGCGGTCGACGTGGGACTCCGCCGCGAAGTGCACGACCGCGTCGATCTCATACTCGAGAAAGATCCGCTTGAGCAATGGGCGATCGAGGATCGAACCGTGGACGAACTGAAACGTATGAGGCGGAAGCCCCGCCAGATTCATGAGATTCCCTGCGTATGTCAGGGCGTCCAGCACGACCAGGAGAGCCCCATCAGCGGTCGCGTGACCATCGCCGACCCACTTACGCACGAAGTTGGAACCGATAAAGCCCGCGCCACCCGTCACGAGTAAGCGATACGTCTGGTTGCTCATACCTCCCCTATTTTGCCATGTGACGATCTGCCCAGAAATCGGCAAAAACTGCCGTAGTTGCTGGATTCGAGCAAGCTCATGAAATATCAGCGGGGGAGCCTGCTAGAAGAATCGCGCCAGCGGAAGGCCCACCGTGATTCCAGCGCTTCTCGAGTAAAAGCGCCCGGTCCCAAGAGTCTCGTGCCAGGCTATGTAGTTCAGCTCGGCGAACAGAGCGCCTGAGCCCCAGCGCAGCCAGACATTGTAGTAGGACTTGCCACTGATCAGGGGATAGATAAACGCTCCCAGCGTCGCGTTGTGCCAGCGGCGGAACATGTCGCGATAGAGAATCTCCGCGCCCTGCGGTGCCCCGAGGATCAGTTCCGTGTTTCCGTTTGCCCGCACGATGCGAAAGTTCCCTCCAAGCAGAAAGTTGAGGCTCAGGCGTAGGTCGAATGTTCGGAAATACTCGGAGTACAGATAGAGCCCGGTGTCAGAAAACGTAGTCTTGTGGACGGGGGTGGCATTGAAGACGACCAGACGAATGAGCTCGTTGAGGAAAACGCTCCCGTAGAGAGTCACGACCGCGGTCGTGGCGCGAACGTCATCACCAGGAGTCTCCAGCGCGTACACATAGGGACCAATTCCCGCTCCCAGGAAAGCGTAACGGACGCGTTCGGGGATCCGGTACGTGAGCTCGACCGAGTCTCCGCCCGGAGCCCGGAGCTGAACTCTCCCCGGCCGTGCACGGAGACGCAGGGGCCAGACCGCAACTGACTCCGTGGTCTTTGAGACCCCGTCGATCTCTATGGCCTGCCCCACGTCATTCCAGAAGACGAAAAACTCGAGGCTGGACGTCGTGTTCCGGTCACCCTCGACGTACACGAAGCGGCAACCGATGTAGATCCATCCCGACTTCCAGGGTCCGGTCCGCTTTCGAAGAGTGGCCTCGTCGATCGCCACTTTGTAAGGTGAGCAGCTGGCATCGATCAGAACGCGCGGCTCCGAAGCCTCCATTCGCGGACGGAATCGGACTCTCAGGCGGCCCTTGAGCTCTTTGCCGGAGCGGCGCACTACCAGATCGATGGAGTTGCGCTCGTCCGAAAGAAGCGCGATCGGCAGCTCGATCGTTCCTCGGCCATTCTCAGCCACGATCGGCTGGTGAAAGCCCGCGTTGCTCGCGAGCCCGCCTTCGGCGCCGTCGATCTCGATCAGCAATCGGGCGCGAGGCACGACCAGCACGTTCGCGACCCGCACCCACTCCACGCTCTGCTCTCCGAATCGCGCCCGAGCACCCTCGATCGGCGCTCCGATCCAATCCACCGAGAAGTCCTCGATCCCGATATCAGTCGTCGGGTAAAAGGGACTGGGCATCGGAACGGTTTCGGAGAGGGCCTCGGTCGCGACCGTCGGGGGAAGGGAGTGGATCACCGCCCGCGCGTTTCTGGCCACGACCGTGAGTGCGACCAGAAGAAAGAGTCGAATCACTCTCATCGAGCCTCCGGTCCGCGCAGCAGGGCTCGAAGGTCTCCGGGACCCTTCACGAGCTCGAGAACGACGAGGAAAAGCGTCAAAAAGGGACCGAGGAGGTAGCGGGCGTCAACGGCGAAGGGCAGGGTGACGGCGACGACGTAGGCGATCGTTACGACCGAAAACATCAGGAGGTCGCGCAGGCCATCGGGGCCGCTTCGTCCCGACCTGAACCACCTCAGGACCAACGCCCCCGCGACGAACCAGAACGCAAATAGGATCGCGTTGATGAGGTGGGTGATGAGGAAGGGAACCCGATTGTAAGGCATGACCAGTCCCCAGTTGACGAAGAGATTCACCCCTTTGATCAGAACGTTTCGGACGGTTTCGAGCGGGCTCTCGGCTACGCCCTGTTTCACGAGCGCCAGCACCCTCTGGTCCAGGTCGAAGATCGTGTCGTCCGAGGCGCAGTGGGCTCGAGCCATATTGACGACATCGGGCACCGAGAACAACGCGTCGATATGCTCGGGGCGCCACCAGTCGAATGCGGGGAAAAGGAGTCCCTGGTACGACTGCCAGCCGATCATTCCGCCCTGAGTGAATGCGAATTTTCCAACCGCGTAATGGTTGCGGGTCATCCAGGCGACAGGTGCGGCGAAGCTCAGGGCCGCCATGAGCGCCAGGCCCCGCCTGGTCCACCGAGGCGCTGGCTTGAAGACAAGAAGCAGCAGGGGAAACAGAAGATAATAGCTGCGGCAAAGGGAGACAAGACCCCAGGCGATGCCGGCTGAAGCGGGCATCCTCCGAAACGTCAGTATCAAAGCGGCGAGAAAGAGCAGGATGCTGAGATTTTCGGTTGTGGGATAGGCGCCATACGTAATCAGCAGCGGGCAGAACCCGACGATCCAGGGGGCAAAGCGCGCGTACCGGAGGCGGAGGTCGTCAGCCAACACCCGCGCCAGCCACATGCTGACCAGGTCGCAGACTCCGTTGAGGGCGATCGCTGCCCAGGCTTGGGAAACCCCCACGAGGTAAACCAAGGCAAGCGCGATCGGATAGAGCGGCGGGCGTTGCGATGTCAGAAAAAAGGGTTCGTTCATGCATCGGCTGAAACCCCTTCCGGAGGAAAGGTTGGACGCTAGGAAGTGGTAGTCGATCGCGTCCCCTTGCATCGAACGAGGAACGAGAACTGCGATGGCGACGCGCGCGAGCGCAGCCCAAAGGAACGGGCTGGTGAGCGCAGCCTTCGTCCCCCGCGCGAAGGCCAGACGGGCCAGGCGTTGCTGGGGCATGCACCCCTATTGTAGACTTGAGGTCCGATGACCCGCTTCAGAAAACTGGCGGCGCAACCGCCTATCGCGGCGACGGTAGCCGGCGCGGGGGTCATCTTCCTGGCGCTCCTCCTCTGGCTGAGAAGCCGGGGTTTTGCCCCGGGCGAGGAGGCGCTGCGGATCGAACACATCGCCCGTTCATTCCAGTCTTTTCCGTATGCTTCCTGGGTCAAGACGGACTTCACTTATCCCTCGGAAGTCATCCACCATGACTTCCGTGCCCAGCCGGTTCCCGTGGCGGCCTCGTGGCTCGCGGGGCTGCTCGGGCTGGGAGGCTGGGCGAGACCCTGCTACCTGACCGCCGCCGTCGTCGCCGCAATGCTGCCCGCCGCCCACTGGGCACTGGGAGGAGCGGCCGCCGCGGCCGCCGCTTGGGCGCTCTGCGCTCTGGCCGCCGCCACCGGGTTCCTGGATCTCGTTCCGACGGGCGCGCTGGGGACCGCGGGGGCCGCCCTCTGTCTGGTGCTTGCCCACGGATTTCACCGGAGAGACAAGGAACTCCAGGCGGGAGTCCTTCTCGGCCTGGCCACCCTTTGCCGCTTCGACACGTCATTTCTTTTTCCCGGGTTTCTGATTTCGGGGTGGTTAAGTCCCGCCGGTGTGGCACCCGAAGGTCTCAGGAGCCGCACGCTCCGGAGCCTGGTGCTCGTGGGCGCCTTCGCCGGAGTCACCTCGGTGTGGTGGATGCGCTCTCTACTCCTGGGAGCGAGTCCCTGGTTCCACCCGCTGCAGCTCGATCTCCTGGGAGGAGCGCACGGAACCGCCCGCTGGTACCCGGACAGCGACTCAGGAATGTTCCACCCGAACCCCCGACTGGACTTCTACGTCGATTTCGAAAGGAGCGAGCGAAGCATCTGGTTCAGCTGGACGGGGGCATTCGTCGGCGGCTTCCTCAGGGAACTCGTCCTTCTCGGTGCCGTCCTGTTCGCTCTCTTTCTTCATGGACTCAGGCGCCCAGGCGCTCGCTTCCTCGCGGCCTGGACCGGACTTTCGATCATCGCTGTCCTGCTCTCGAGGGCGGGCCTCGGTGATCTGGGTCTCAGGAGCGAGCTCATCCCACTTGACTGGATCGCGGCCTGCTGGTTCTCCGCGCTCGTGACCGACCGGAGCTTTAAATTGAAGGTGGCCGCACTCGCGATCGGACTCTGCGTGCTGGATGCGAATCGGGACGAGCTTCGCGCGCTTGGATCCCCCAGGCAGACGCTGATGGAGGAGCAGGCGCCCCAGATGGCCCGGGCGGCCGCCGAGCTGAATCCCCAGCAATCGACGATCGCTGTCACCCGGGGCAAGGGCCTGGCCCTGAGCTACTTCCTTCCCGGGGTCCCGATCGTGGAAACTCCCTCGAACTGGAACGATCCGGGAATTCTCGACGCATTTCTGCATCGCTTCCGTGTCAGGTGGGCCCTGATCGACGGCGACCAGGCGCAGCAAGTCCTGAAGTCCCACCGCCTCGAGCGCAGGGTCGTCGAGTCCAGCGGCGTGGTGGCCTTCGAGGTTCAATGATCAGGGCCTGGAAGCTAGGTGGATTTCCGTCACTCTTCGGCGTTGGATTCGCATTCGTCCTGCTACTCCCTTACCTCTTCAATCACTGGCGACTCGTGATATCGAGCCGAAGACACACGGGATGAGGGGGGAGGAGTCAGTCAGAATGATCAGGTTGCCCGCCATTCTTGGCGCGGCGGCCCTGGCACTCAGTGCGACGGGGACCGCCCCGGCCCCGCCACCCCAATTTGCCCAGGAGCGCGACGCCATGCTCAAAAGTCAGATCCAGGCCCGAGGAATCCGCGACGCCCGGTTGCTCGAGGCCATGCGGGCCATTCCTCGGGAGGATTTTGTACCCCCCGACCTTCGAGGATTGGCCTATCGCGACGGCCCGCTGCCGATCGGGCAGGGCCAGACGATTTCCCAGCCCTATATCGTGGCCCTCATGACAGAGGCCGCGCGCCTGCGGAGGAAGGATCGAGTACTCGAGATTGGAACCGGCTCAGGCTATCAGGCAGCGGTCCTCGGAAAGCTGGTGCGCGAAGTCTACTCGATCGAGATCGTGCCGGAGCTCGGCGAGCGCGCCCGTGAGCTGCTGAAAAAGCTCGGCTACCGAAACATCCACGTCCGGGTCGGGGACGGCTACGCGGGCTGGCCCGAGAAGGCCCCATTCCAGGCGATCCTTCTCACAGCCGCGCCCGAGCAGATCCCGCAGCCGCTCCTCGACCAGCTCGCGGTGGGCGGCCGCCTCATCGCTCCGGTCGGCCCGGAAGGCACGGACCAGGAGCTCGTGCGCGTTACCCGCGAAAAAACCGACTCAGGCAGCGTGCTGAAGACGGAGCGCCTCCTTCCCGTCCGCTTCGTACCGATGACCGGCAAGGCCCGCGGTCGCTCGCGGGGTGCTGGAAGATGGCTGGCCCGGGCATCCCCCAAGCCACCACCCCGCTAGCGCCGCCGTCCCATGATG
>CAYJTX010000150.1:0-7814 GCA_964372615.1 uncultured Bacteriovoracaceae bacterium
CGGAGTGGAGGTGGGCGGGGGAAGCCTGCGTATCTATCGGCCGTACGTACAGGCTGCAATGTTTCGCGTGCTCGGCCTGAGCGAGGCCGAGGCTCGAGAGAAGTTCGGTTTTTTCCTCGAGGCGCTCCAGTACGGAACGCCTCCGCACGGGGGGATCGCGTTCGGAGTGGACCGTCTCGCGGCGCTGCTGTGCGGAGTGGGTCCCATCCGGGATGTGATGGCGTTCCCGAAAACTCAAAAGGGCGCCTGCATGATGTCCGAGTCTCCGTCGCACGTGACGGCCGAGCAGCTCGCTGAGCTGGGCATCTCCGCGTTGCCGAGATGAGCCTGGGCGAGTTTTCCCACCGGACGCGAGACACGGCCCTCAAGCGATTCCGGGAGGAGACGTTCGATTTTCTCGTCATCGGGGGCGGAATCACCGGCGCTGCGGTCGCTCGCGACGCGTGCTCGCGCGGGCTCCGGGTAGCGCTCGTGGAGCGGCGGGACTTCGCGTACGGAACGTCGTCGCGAAGCTCGAAGCTCATTCATGGGGGCCTTCGCTACCTCGAGAATTTCGAGCTCGGCCTCGTTTTCGAGGCGCTCGCCGAGAGGTCGTTTCTGCTCCGGAGCGTGCCCCATATGGTGCGGCCGCTGCCCTTCTATCTTCCCGTCTACAAGGGCGACGCGAAGGGAGGGGCGCTCCTCTCGCTGGGCCTGTGGATCTATGACCTGCTCGCTCTTTTCCGGGCTCCCGGCTTCCATCAGAGGCTCTCGCGCGAACGCATGCTGGAGGAGGTGGGTGGTCTCTGCGAGGAGGGGCTCACGGGGGGGTTCCGGTACTTCGACGCCTCGATGTGGGACGACGTGCTGGCGGTCGAGACGCTCCGCTCGGCCCAGGCGATGGGAGCCGCAGTCGCCAACTATGTCGAGGCCGCCGCGCCCTTGTGGAGCGAGGGCGGCAAGCTCATGGGTTTTCGCGTTCGCGACCGGGAGCTGCCGGCCGGCAAGGGCGAGATCGACCTGCGCGCCCGACGTGTGATCGTCTGTGCGGGCCCCTGGACGGACGAAGTGGGGCAGTCACTCTCGCCGAACTGGAAGCGCTGGCTGAACCCGAGCAAAGGGGTGCACCTCCTTTTCTCGCTGCAGCGGCTGCCGGTTCCCGGTGCGCTCGTCATGTCCCATCCCGAGGATGGTCGTGTCGCTTTCGTCATTCCGAGGCCCGATCTCGGGGCCGGAGTGGTGATCGTAGGCACGACCGACGGCCTGACTCCGCCCGATCCGGACAAGGCCGAGATCGAGCCGGCGGACGTGGAGTACCTGCTCCGCCTGTTGAAGAAGTACTTTCCGAAGGCCGGTCTCGGTCATTCGGATATCCTCAGCGCCTACGTAGGTGTCCGGCCGCTCTTCGGGGCGACCTCGGATACGTCTGGAAGCGAGGGTCAGCCGCGCTCGGGAGTCTCAGAAGCTCTGCAGAAGGTCAGCAGGGAGCACCACATCGGCGAAGGCCCGGGTGGGGCAGTCATCGTCGCCGGGGGCAAGTATACGACGCATCGGACGATGGCGCGCGAAATCGTGGATTTCACGCTCGAGCGCTGGCGGCGCGACCTTCGGGGGGGGAAAGTGGACGCGCTCCCGAAAGTCGCTTCGTCGCGCACCCGGTCCGCGGTCAATCCCAAGGCAACGGCCGACGCGGTCGAGCAGTGCCGCGCCGAGGCCGCGCGCCAGGGGCAGCAGCTTCCGGAGTCGCTCGTCACCCGCTACGGGGGCGAAGCGCTCGAGGTCGTGGAGACGGCAGCCCAGCACCTCTCAGGCGGCGAGTCGCCCGGGGAGTTTCCGCTCCTCGAGGCGCAGCTGCGGTACTGCATGCGCACGGGGATGGTGATGCACCTCGAGGATTTCTACCTGAGACGCATTCCGCTCTTCGCGGCGCGCGCCGACCACGGTCTTCCGTGGGCCGATCGCCTGGCCACTGCCTGGGCTGACGAGCGAGGTCTCGAGGCCGCCGACGCCCGGCGCGAGGCCGAGGAGCTGCGCCACGTGCTCGCCCGGCGCGAAGCGTGGCGTACCAAGCTTGTTCAAAACTGACTCCGAGTCAGTTTAGGACGTGCGAGGTAAGGTCTCGACGATCCTAAACTGACCGGAGGTCAGTTTAGAACGTAATGGCCGCGGTCGCTCCGACGAAGTGCGAGGCGCCGCTGTCGATGTTGGGCCCGATTCCGGGCAGCACGTCGAGGCGATCCGCCCGTGCGGCGAGACCGATCGAGAACTCCTGGCCCAGGTCATTCATGCGGTGAACGTACATGGCGCTTCCGGTCACGCCATAGCCGTGGTCGAGCGCGCTCAGCGCGCTGAAGCTGCCAGTCAGCCCGAGGCCCAGGTCGATGCGATTGCGCTCATCGATCTCAGCCGAGAATGTGGCGTCGAGGCCGATGCGCGCTCCGACGGCGGGGGCGGTCCCGTCGCCGTCGGTGACGGCACCGCCCATCGGGGCGGCCCGCACGCGGACGGTGCCCGAGAAGCGACCGCCGTCGATGCCGAGCTGGGCCGCGATCTGAGGCGTGAGGAGGAAATGTCCCCGGAAGTTCTCGCCCGGTAGCGGGATCGTGAAGCCGGCGTCGGCCGTGAGCGGCGTGATCGTGACGTCGAGGACGGTCTTACCGTCCCGGGTCACTTCCATCGTGTAGATCCGAAGCGGGATGGCTTCCACCTGACCGCGCAAGCGCAGGATCGGCGCGCCGATCGTGCCTTCGATCTGGGCGAAGCTCAGGTCGTCGCCTCCGGCGTCGAAGCGGCCTTCGACATGGCCCTGGACCGCCGGGCCCTGCTCGGTGAATCCGACACCTCCGCCAGCGCTCACGACTGCGATGGGGCCGATACGCGGCGTGCTTGCCGAGGAAGAGGAGGCCGTCGTCGACGACGATGATGCCGGCTCCTGGTTGTCTTCGTTCGCGAATGCGGGCGTCGCGATCGTGCTCGCGGTGACGAAGCTCAGGCTCAGGGTGAATGTACGGAAAAATGATCGTCTCATGGGGTTCCTCTCTTTAAGAAGCCCGCAGGCAAAGCCTGCTTACGCTCTCGACTCTTGCTCTCAGTTGGCGAGGCCACGTCCGTGGCCCACCCGACCCGAGGGCGAGTGGGTGCAAGCGGAAAGCCTGGAGCATTTCCCTGGAGAATCGTGGGGCTAGCGAAGAATGAGTCGACGAAGACCTGGCCAGCTGCTCAGAACAGCTGCACCTTCACGCCTTCCTTCTGAAGGAAAGTACGAACGGTCTTTGAGTCGAGCGGCTCCAGGCGCCAGAGCAGATCGTAAAGGAGCTTCAGGGTCTTCTGACCCTCGGGGGTGCCCGTCTTGTCCGTCACGCGCCGGAGGTCGGACGTGATCTGGATGAGGTTCTCGATGAGCTTTGAAAGGTCCGTCTTGAAGACGCGGCTTTTGTCGACCCAGTCAAGCGTCTTGTTGAGGTTGCCGCTCAGCTTGTAGAGCAGCTCGATGGAGCGGGTGATGTCGCCTTTGTTCTTCTCGACGATGTCGGCGATCTTGCCGGCCAGGTCGAAGCTCTGCGAGATGAGCTGGTCGATCCGGGGGGGGTCCACGCCCGCGACGACGTCGCCGGCCTGAATCCGGGGGGCGTCATGGCTGCCCGGCGTGACCTCGATGTAGCGCTCGCCGATGATGCCCGCGAGGTTGACGTAGAAGCGGCTGTCCTTGCGCACGCCGACTGCGGCGTCCTTGCGCACGGAGATCTTGACCCGCAGCGGGGCGATGGCCTGCACGTCCGAGGTGTCGTCCACGCTCCCGGGTTCCTTCACCGCGATGGCCTTGGAGTCGACCGGGACAAAGAACTCGATGCTCTCGACCTTGCCGACCTTGATGCCCGAGACGCGAACGGGAGAGCCGACCTCGATGCCGCCGGCGAAGTGGTAGGTGACGTAGAAGTCGAGCGTCTTGCCGAAGGGATTCTGGATGCCGATCACCCAGGCGAAAACCACGGCCAGGAACGCCGTGGTGACGATCAGGCCGCCCACCTTCGCTTCGTTCGAGAGCTTCATGATCGGGTGAGTCTAACAGCGTCTACTGCGCCGCGCAACCGCTTACAGGATCAAAGTGAACAAGTAAGTGATGAGGAAGTCGATAACGATCGTCACGACCGTGGAGGCCACGACGGAGTTCGTCGTCGCCGTGCCGACCCCTTCGGCCCCTCCGCGGCACCTGAATCCATAAGCGCAGGAAATAATAGGGATGACTGCGCCATAGATGGCCGCCTTGGTCATCGCGCAGGCCAGGTCGCCGAAGCCGACGAAGTGCCGAAGAGCGTTCAGGTACTCCAGAACGGAGAAGTTGTAGCGAATGACGGCCACGGAAAGGGCGCAGGAAAGGGTGACCCCGACCGCGATCAGTGTCAGGCAGCAGTTCGAGATGATGCAGGCGACGAACCGCGGAAAGACCAGATAATTGACAGGATCAATTCGAAGTAACTTCAGGGCTTCGATCTGCTCCGTCACCTTCATGGAGCCGACCTCGGCCGTGGTCGCGGCTCCCACTTTGGAGATGAGGAGCATCGCCGGGATCGAGACGCCGAGCTCCCGGAAGATGAACTGCCCCGTGAACCCCGGGATCATCGAAATCGTGTGGAGAGCCTCGTTCATGTGCCAGGCGATCTCGTTGGTGATGACGAGGCCCGCGAAGGCCGTCGAGACGGCGATGATGCCGAGGCTGCCCACGCCCATCTGCACGATCTGGATGTAGATCTCCCGCCAGCGCCAGGGGCGTACCGCGAATCGGGCGACAGTCTCGCCGAAGAGCACGACCATGTCTCGGGCGGTCATCACGTGCTCGGTGACGGGCGCCCCCAGGCGCGTGCAGACCCGGACCCAGAGCGGGTCCAGGCACCGGGCTTCGTTGGTGAGCGCGGCGGTCCTCATGCGTGCCCTCCCGCCCCGCGCCACGAGTCGATGAAGGCGCCCAGGAACTCGAGGAAGTTGCTCGCCACGAAGTTCGCAATGACGATGTAGAGGTTCGTGTAGACCGCAGCGAGAGTCACGGCGCGTCCGACGCCCCGCGCTCCGCCGGAAGCAGTGTAGCCCTTGAAGCACGACACGCCCGCGACAATGGCCCCGTAGACGACCGACTTGAACACTCCCGAGAAAATCGTCCACCCGCTCGTGAATCTCGGGATGCTCGAGGCGAACTGCAGCGGATTCATTCCGCAGAGCAGCGTCGCGACGAGCATCGCGCCTCCGATGCTGATGATCACACCGATCACGAGCAGGATGACGCTCGAGATGACGATGCCGAAGAAGCGCGGCACGATGATGTACTGCATGGGATTCGTTCCCAGGCACTGAACCGCGTCGATCTGCTCGGTCACGCGCATGGTTCCGAGCTCAGCCGCCGTGTACGCGCCGATCTTGCCGGCCAGCAGGAAGGCGATGATGAGCGGGCCGACCTCCCGCACGACGGCCGAGGTGTTGAGTCCGCCCAGAAAGATCTGCGCGTCGTACGCCGCGAGAATCTCGTTGAACTGAAGGACGAGGATCGCTCCGACGAAGATGCCCGCGAAGGCGACCGTTGAAAGCGTTCGGACGGAGACGTGGGCCACCTGTCCCATGATCGGACGAAAGTTGCCCTGGGTGGTCATGAAGGTGTGGGCGACGCGAAAGAAGAAGAGCGAAATTCCGCCCAGCTCGTGAAGAAACCGGGCGAACGCGTGCGCGGCCAGGTCGGTCATGGCGCCGCTCCTCCCAGCTCGCCCCGCTCTTCCGGCGGAAGCAGGGCCAGCGTCTCAGTCAGGAAGTCTCGGATGAGCGGCTCCTTCGATCGCTTGATTTCCGGGACGGTCGCGAGCGAGAGAATCCCGCCCTGGTCCAGGATCAGGATCCGGTCCGCGATCTTGAGGGCGCAGGCCATGTCGTGCGAGACCACGACGCTCGTGACCTTGAGCTTCCGCGAGAGGCCGTAGATCAGCTCATTGACCGCGTTCGTGGTGATGGGATCGAGCCCCGTCGTGGGCTCGTCGAAGAGCAGGTACGATGGCCGGGGCGCGATGGTCCGGGCGAGCGAGACGCGCTTCTGCATGCCGTAGGAGATCTCCTGCGGCATGCGCTCCAGGATGTCCTCCCCGAGGTTCACGAGCGCGAGCTTCTCGACCACTCTCCTTCGGATCTCGTCTTCAGTCAGCGGGCGTGGAAGGCTTCGCGTGAACTGGGGCGTGCGCAGACCGAACGAGACGTTGTCGTAGATACTGAGCGAATCCAGGAGCGCCGGATGCTGGAAGACCATTCCGCACTTGCGCCGCACGTCGGCCAGCTGGTTGTCGGTCATCGCGGTCACGTCGCCCTCGTCGACGTAAATCCGGCCGCTGTCCGGCCGCATGACGCCAACGATGTGCTTGAGCGTGACCGACTTGCCCATTCCGCTCTTGCCCAGCACGAAGAGGATCTCGCCGGTCTTCACCTCGAAGCTGACGTCCCGGAGGATCGTCTTCGGGCCGAACGTCTTCGTGATCCGGTCGAAACGAATGCTCATCTCAGGCGAGCCCCGAAGTCAGCGGCCCCTCGCGCAGCCCGTAAATGAACTGCCGGATACCGGCGTCACTCGTCTTCTGAACCTGCTCGGGGGTGCCGCCATCGACCAGCTTGCCCTGAGCGAGGAGGCAGACGCGATCGCCGAGCTGGTAGGCGCGCTGCATGTCGTTGGTCACCGTGAGCAGAGTGCTGCCGGTCCGCTGGCGGAGCTCCCGAATCAGGTCCGCGATCATTCGGGAGGTGATGGGGTCGAGCCCCGCCGTCGGCTCGTCGTAAAGAATGACCTCCGGCTCCACCACGAGCGCGCGTGCGATTCCGAGGCGCTTCTGCATCCCGCCCGAGATTTCGTCGGGAAAGAGATCCTCGTTCCCCTTGAGCCCCACCGCCGCGAGAAAGCGGCGGGCGATGCCTCGGGCCTGCTCGCCCCGGACCCCCATACGCTCCTTGAGCGGGAAGCGAAGGTTCTCCTCGCAGGTCAGTGAGTCGAAAAGGGCATTTTTCTGGAAGAGCATGCCCACGTTCGTGCTGCCCAGGGTGATGTGCCCCTCGTCCGGCCGAAGCAGACCCGCGACCGTCTTGAGCAAAACGCTCTTTCCCCCGCCCGAGGGTCCGATGAGCGCGACCGACTCGCCCCGCGCCACGGTCAGGCTCACCCCCCGAAAGACCCAGCGGCCTTCGAACTGCTTGCCGAGCTCGTGCACGGTGATCATCGAGACCCCGCTTCCGACTCGACTCTCAACCAGGGAAGGAGGAGGTCCTGGACGAGCAGCTTTCGGTTGAGGGGCGCCTGCGCCTGCGCGCGCACGCGCAGGAGACGCTCCGCGCGCTCGAGCCAGAAATCGCGCGCGACCTCGGCCGAGCCGAAACGGCGCCTTGTGTCCACGAGGTGCTTTTCAAGGGTGGCGACGGCGTCGATGTTCAGCCACTTCGGGCGCTCCCCCGGGCGAACGAGGTCGGAGATGAGCAGCTCGAGCTGGTCGACGAGCAGGCCAAACGCCGATTCCGAGCCGCTCGCCCAGTCCACGAGCGTTCCCACCTCGGCCGCGGGCCGCGCGAGAAACCGGAGAATGGCCGAGCGTTTCTCCCACGTTTCGGGCTCCGCAAGCGCGAGCGCCTTTCCCCAGCTCCCGCCCGAGAGGGCGGCGCAGGCGGCGCGCCGGTCAGCGGGCATCGGCGTTGCCTCCAGAAGCTCGAGGATCGTTGCCCTCGCGAGCGGCTGAAGCCTCAGCCGTTGGCAGCGGGAGATCAGGGTGGGCAGCAGCAGCGTGGGGTCACTCGCGGTGAGGAGGAATACGCGCCCGCGCGAGATC